>MGUO01000087.1:0-8575 GCA_001800015.1 Elusimicrobia bacterium RIFCSPHIGHO2_02_FULL_57_9 | reverse complement strand
CGACGGGAAAAAATCATAGCAGCTCTTCCGAAAGCTCTCCCCTGGCGGCGGGAGCCGCCAGGCCATGAGCTCTCGGCGCTGAGGAATGGCGCCAGGGGCTCATGGGCCGAACCACAGGTCGCCCGGTGGCCAATTCGTTCATCTCTTTAAAGAGCTGATGATTCTCCCACACCGCCCGCCATTCATTCGGGATGCGCCCGGCTAAAACGATGAGCTCGGCGGGCTCGACCTCCAGAAGCCGGGCGATTCTACGCAGAACGGCTTGCTCGGGCGGACTGCGCTTTCCCGAAAGCACCTTGGAGAAAAACGAGGGATCAATGCCCGCGCTGCGGCAGAAACGGCGCAAAGTATAACCCCGCTCCCGCATGCCTTCGGCGACGCGCGCGGCAAAGGGCGTCATGGGACGGGCCCGGGATGCTGATAATTTAAGATTTCCAATCGTTTCCTCATAAGTTCGGCATGCTTGCCGTCTGGAAATTCTTCTACATAGCGTTCCAGAGCCTGCCTGGCCGCAGGCCAATCGCGATTAAGCTCGGCCGTGTCTTCGAGGTAAAATAGAGCCTTCATCGTATAGTAGCCCGTGGGATGATCCTTCAGCAGTTGCGAGAATGCCTCCTGGGCCTTGGGGTATTGCGAGCTCTGGTAATAGGCCAAGCCCCCGTAATAGCGAATAGGCTGGGCGAGCATCGATTTCTGATTTTTCTGGGCGTACTCCAGGGTTCTGTTGAAATTAAAATGCCTGCTGTAGTAATAATAAGCCCCGTAAAGAGCCAGGACAAAGAAAATATATCTTTTCATGCTACGTTATCTCCTGCGAAAGCCGTTCCAGACTTCGGTATTGCAGGGCCTCGCTTAAATGCGTTTCACAAACCGACGCGGATGCGGCCAAATCCGCGATGGTGCGGGCCACCTTGAGCAATCGGTCCAGGCTGCGCGCCGTCAGATTATGTTTCTTGGAGGCCTTTTTAAGCAGCGCCAGCCCGCGGCTATCCAAAGCGCAGTGCCGGTAAAGCCAGCGCGGCTGGATATAAGCGTTTGTCGCGAAATCAGCCGAGGTAAAACGCCCTCTCTGCCTGGCTCGCGCCGAGGCGACTCGGGCGGCCACGGCGGCTGAGCTTTCCTCGGCGCCCGAGGCCGTGGCCCAATCCTCGAAGGGCAAGGGCGCCAGTTCAACCTGCATATCGATGCGGTCCAAGAGCGGCCCGGAGAGCCGCGCGAAGTATTTTTGCACGGTGGGCGGGGCGCATACGCATTTCTTCGCCGGATGGCCGCGCCACCCGCAAGGGCAAGGGTTGGCCGCGGCAACCAGCATAAAGCGGGAAGGATACTCCATGACTTCGCGCGCCCGGGCCACCAAAACCTTGCCGTCTTCCAAGGGCTGGCGCAGGGCTTCCAAGGCGGCGCGTCCGAATTCCGGAAATTCATCCAGGAAGAGAACGCCGCCATGGGCTAGGGAAACCTCTCCCGGCCGGCCGGCCGGGCCGCCGCCGACCAAGGATACCCGGGAGGCTGAATGGTGAGGGGCGCGGAAGGGGCGCTGCCGCATCAAGCCCTCGCGGCTGTTGACGGAATGGATGCGGGTAGCCTCGAAACTTTCTCCCTCGGTTAAAGGCGGCAAAAGTCCTGGAAATCTTCGCGCCAGCATGGATTTTCCCACGCCGGGCGGGCCGATCAGCAGGATATTATGGCCGCCCGCCGCGGCGATTTCCAGGGCGCGTTTGGCCAAAATCTGCCCCTTCACATCCGCCAAATCATCAAAACTGGCGGAGATTTTGCCGGCGCCGGAGGCGTCTAGTAAATGGCCTGCGGCAGCAGCCGGCGCCGGAGCCGTAAGAAGACTATTTTCGGCTCCAGTGCTTAAACAATCCGCCACCTGCCGCAGCGAAGTCCCGGCCAGGGCTTGAATGCCGATGGCCCCCGCCTCCGCGGCATTGGCCTCGGGGACCACGATGGCCGCAAAGCCGTGGGCCTTGGCCTGCATGGCCATGGAAAGCACCCCGGGCACCGGCAAAAGTTTCCCATCCAAAGCCAGCTCCCCGATAAAACAATATTTCGACGGCCAGCCCTCCGCCTGGAGCTGGCCGGAGGCGGAAAGCACGGCCAAAGCGATGGGCAGGTCGAAATGCGTTCCTTCCTTGCGCGATTGCGCCGGTGCCAAGTTAACCGTAATCCGTCTCTGCGGGAAACGATACCCGGAATTGCGCACGGCGGAGCTCACGCGCTCCCGTGATTCCTTGACCGCGCTGTCGGGCAGGCCCACCGTAGTATAGGCCGGCAAGCCGTTGGAAAGATCCAATTCGACTAAAACCGGATAGCCGTTGATCCCCTTCACGCCGGCCGAGTAGATTTGAGAAAGCATGTTAAAATACTTCCGAGTTGGCCAGCTCCAGGTAATGATACTCGGGCTCGACTACCCGCACTCCCAGGGGAATCGTCTTGTCCTTGACGATCATTGCCGCCAAGTCCTCAACGGATATTTCTTCGGTGAACAGGCGCAGCTTGGCGTTTCTGTCGGAAATAGAATCGAGGGCCGCCGCCGCTATATGAGGCATGCCGCGCAGCGTCTCGATCAACTCGGCGGTTTTCTCCACCCCCCCGATGCCCAAAACAACCAGAGTAATTTCATCGCGCTCTTGATACCGTGACGCCAAATGCGAGCGCAGCTTTTCACCGGCCAGTTCCCCGGCGTTGCTCAAGGCCTTGTCCACCGCCGTATCGGCTTGAGAATCCACGGCCGAGGCTTCCTGCACCAAGCGGCTCATGCCGGTCGCTTCTATTTCCAGGCGCGCCTTGAAAACGTGCATGTCTTCCAGGCGCTGGTCCTGCACCCGCAAGGCCCGAGCCTGGCCGCTAACGAAAATCTCGGCCGCGGAGCCGTTTTCAACGTAATTAACCGAGTAGCCTGTCTCGCTTAAAACGCGCCCCAAAGCCTGCGCCGCCTTCCCTGGGTGGGAGGCCTGCGCGTCTTTTTCCTCTATGGAGATGGCCACGCGGGGACGAGCCTTAACGCCCTGCGGCCGGACAATGCCCATGGTCTCGAGCGCACGGCCCAGCTTGGAGTAAAGCACCAGGGCCAGAAGACGGACTCTGCCGTGGGAAGACTCCAGGACTTCCTGTTTTTCGATATAGCCGGCGGCATGAGCCAGAATATCCCGGTCCAGGGAACCGACCGAGGAAACCTGCGCCGCGCTGGAAAGATAAAGGATGAAAAGACTTGAGACGGCTTTTCTTTCAGCCTCCTTAAGATCGCTTCCCTCGGCTTCCACGACCTGCCCGGACTTATATGCGCCGACCTGAAGCGTTCCACCGCAGCCCAAGGCGAGAAGCGGCAATAACCATAAAAAAACTGAATTTTTGCGGCTCATTGAATCCTCGCCTCCTCGCCATGAGACGCCAGGGCTAACACGAAGAAAAACCGCGTTCCTCGCCCCAATTCCGATTCAAACCACATCTTGCCGCCATGCTTGGCGACAACCTGCCGGGCGATGGCCAAGCCCAGCCCCGTGCCCGGCGCGGAAATCTCATTGCTGTTGCGGGCTCGGTAAAATTTATCGAAAATGCGCTCTTTGTCCTCCGGATGTATTCCGATGCCGTTGTCCTCGACGCAGACCATGATGAAATCCCCTTTTTCCATGGCCGAGATGCGCACACAGCCGTTCGAGCGCGTGAATTTTAAGGCATTGGAGATCAAGTTGTCGACCACCAAACGCAGCCAGCTCTCATCCCCTCTCACCATGGGAAGTCCCTTGGGAATGTCATAAAACAGGGCCTTGCCCCCCGCCTGGGCTTGGGACCTGTAGGCTTCCACGCTGGCCCGCAGCAGACTATCGAGAACCATGGGCTTGAATTCCATGGCCATCTCCCCTTCCAGTTTGGAAAGGTCCAATAGTTCGCCGACCATCTGCTCAAGCCGGCCGACGGCGGTTTTCGCCACGGTTAAAAATTTCACTTGCTGCTCGGTCAATTTGCCCGTATCCCCCTCCAACATCACGCTCACAAATCCCTTAATGGTCGTCAGCGGCGTCTTGAATTCATGGCTGACGGTCGAAACGAAGTCATCTTTTATACGATTCAAGGCCTCCAATTGTTGCGCTGTTTCTGCGAGCTTGCGGTTGAGCATCGCGGTCTCGACGATCGTCGCGGCCTCGGTCGCCACCACACCCATCAATTCCGCGTGTTCGCGAGTGAAATAATCGCGCTTGAAGCTGCCGGCCCTTATCACCCCGATAGAGCGGCCGTCCTTCTTGATCGGCACCGTCATTAAGGAATGAATCTTCCAAAGCCGCGCGTAATGGGTGATCACGCCCGGGTCGTTTTGAGCATCCCCGGTGATAAAAACTTGCCCGCTTTTAAAAACCCGGGCCGATGAGGAATTCCCGTCGGCCAAGGGGATACGGTAGCTCTGCTCCTCTTTTTCAAGGCCATGGCCCCCGGGTTGAGTCACCAGCTCGCCGGTAGCCTCGTCCAACAGTAGGAAAGCCGCCACATCGGCTTCCAGATATGTGGCGATGATGGCCACCATCGCGCTTAAGGCTGATTGCGCCTGGGTGGCCTGCGCGGTGAGCGCGGCGACGTCGTAAAGGGTTTTGGCTTCGCGGGATTTCTTAATGGAGAACTCCCGGAACTGCTCGGCCTGCCGGCGCAGCTCCTCAAGGCTGGCCTCCAGCGGCAGCACGCGGCGAAAAATGAAATACCAGTAAACCGCGAAAGCGGACAAAGCGCCGGCCAGCGCCATGAGAATGGCCGTCACCGCGGGTGTCAGTTCCCCCATTAGGGCTCGGACGAGAGCAAGTCAAGATGGACGCGCATGAAATCCTGGGGTGTGACGGCCTCGGAATGGGCGATCCAGCCCGCGGCCAGGCCCAGGCTTTTGAGCACATGGAGGACGGCATGGGAAAATTCCGCGGATTGTCCCGCGAGAGGGCTTCTCTGGGGGGGACCGACAACGAGCGCGGCCTGGGCTCCCGCGCTTAGGCAGCCTTCGCCGATCTGAAAGGGCGCGCCGAAGGGCTGATTGGCGTCGTAAATCTGAGTGAGGGCATGGCGATAGGCTGGGGGAAGATTCAAGGGCCGGGCCGCCGCGTAAAACCGGTCGATCATCCAGGAAACCATGCCTTCATCCTGCCGCGTTAGCACAAAGGCCAAACCACGGGACTTGGCCGCCGCCTGAGGAGGAGCGAAGCCGGCTGAAGACATCTGCTCGCCAGATGATGGGAGCGGCGCGGTGGTCGTCTTAAAAAGTATATCAAAGTAATTTCGCAATCCGTTCTTCGTGTCAATATTTAGGGTCTGAATAAGACCCGCCACACGCCGCATCCAGTGGATCATCTCGAGATAATCTTCGCCGACTCTTCCGCGCAGGTCGTTGATATCCGATGGCTCGATGGTCAAGCCGCTAGCCGCGAAGAAAGTTCGGACAATTTCCAGCTGTACCGCGGCCGGCGGCGTTTTTAAATCAACGGACCAGCCCTTTCTTAACGACATTTTCAGCGCCTCTTCCAACGCCGACACGGCGCGTGGAGCATACAGAGAAGCAAGCACGACCTGAAGGTTCCGGCTTAAAAAATGATTGAAAACACGGGCTAAAAAGCCTTGATTCTCTGCATTGACAGCCAGAAGATGAAAATCGTCTATGACCATGGCCTTGGCCGTCTTGAAAAACACCTCAAGCTTGCCGGTATCGCCGCGGTTTACGGCAATATTGGCGGCATGGGACAAACGCGGTCCGGAGCTGAAAATGACCTGCTCGTCACCCAGGTTCTGCGCTAAGCCCCCGCCGACGGCCTGAATTAAATGACTCTTGCCGCAGCCCGGCGGACCGTAAAGAAACAGCGGGTTATACATCGTGCCCGGACTGCCCACTACCGAACTCGCCGCCGCATGCGCGAAACGGTTATAGGTGCCGACAAGCAGGGATTCGAAATTAAGCCGCGGATCAAACTTCTGACGGGTATGCCAGACTTTGATAAACGACTCGGCCGGTGCCGGAGGCCCTTTACTAGACGCCTCCGGCGGCGGCGCGCTCGGAATGCTAATTGGCGGCGGCTCCTTGGGTTTGGGCGGCAGGGGGCGCTTGACCGGCGCGGCGGCAAGCGCGGGCTCATCAGCCATCGGCTTGGCTGCGGGGACTATTTTGGACGCCAGGGTTTGTTTGGGCCGGGACAACAGGCCGTCGAGCAGGGAATTGATTTTTTCCATATCCCCGGCCTCTAAGCGGTGCAGCGGCAGCCGGAAATCATAACCCTTGGGTACGCGGGAAGAAGAAGGCCGCCCGCAACTCGCTCCCAGCTTGCGGATCACGGCGGCAACATCCTTCATGCCGCCTTTGATGAGCAGCGTATGGCGTCCGGGATCGGAGGCCTTCGGATCGGGACGGATTTCCCATTGTTCCATCAGGCCTCCGGATTTAAAAGAAGCATATCAACGAGAATGTCCACGGCCATGGATCTTTTCTGGATATCCATGGGAGAAATGACCCGGAACAGAAGCCCTCCCGCGTTCATGGCCTCCTGTAATTCTCGGATTTTCCCATCGAAAAATCCCTCCAATATCCCCAAAGCCACGACGGCATGCGCGCTCAAGATTTTCGCCACCAGTTCTTTCGCATCGCTGTCGGATTTAATTTCTTCGAAAAAAACCTTGCGCAGGTAAAGCGGTTTCTTGGAAATGGTCAAGGCGGATTGATCCAGGAAGCCGATAAGGTCGTCTTTTTTTTGGCGATAGCCGGCGGAAAAAAGAATCGCCACCCTCCTGATCTGGTCCTTGGGGATATCGGCGAGAATATCAGCCGATGGGGGCGCTGCGGCCGGTAGCGGAGCGGTAGTGATCGGCGGCGGAGCGGCAGCAACCGGCGGTGGAGCGGCCACCGGTGCTGGCGGCAAAGACGCGGGTTGTGCCGGAGGAGCAGCCGGCGCAGCGGGAGGAGCCGGCGCATCGCAAGCCGCAGGCTTATCATTCTTTAATATGCTGTTTAGGTCGTTTAGGACGGCCCAGATTTCCTCTTCCTTCTGCTTCTCGGGGTTATCAGCCATTCTCTCAACAAGGCGGCTTAGCGTTTCGAGCGAACCGGTCGCAACGCTAGACAGCGGTACCAGTGGACAAACCTTGAATCCTTAACGCCAAGTCCTGCGGGGTCGTCGAATTATCGATAGCCGCCTTGGAATCGATTTTGCCTTCCTGATAGAGCCGCAGCAGATCCTGGTCGAAAGTCCGCATCCCATAGTAAGCGCCTTTCTCCAGCACCTTATAAACCTCGCCCAACTTGCCATCGAGCAGTTGGGCCCGGATCAGACTGTTATTCATCAATATTTCGGACGCCGGGAAGCGGCTTTTCCCGTCCTTTGACGAAACCAGCCTCTGGCCCACGATACCCTTCAGGCAATTGGCTAGCTGCTGGCGGACCTGGACATGCTGATGCGCCGGATGCGAATCAACCAGCCGGTCGAAAGTCTGCACCGTATCCATGGTGTGAATGGTGGAAAGCACCAGATGCCCGGTCTCGGCTGCCATAATGCCCGCCTGCATGGCCTCCAAATCCCGCATTTCCCCGATTACCACCACGTCCGGATCTTGGCGCAATATATGCTTTAGCGCCATGGGAAAGCTTTTCGTGTCATGCCCCACTTCCCGCTGCACAATCGTTGATTTAACATCGGTATGATAAAACTCGATGGGATCCTCCACGGTAACGATGCGAAATGAATGGGCGCTGTTTAAATAATGGAGAAAACTGTTCATGGTCGTGGTCTTGCCGGCGCCGGTAATTCCGGCAAATAGGATCAAGCCCCGGCTCTCGGCGCCTAATTTTTTCAGGGATTCCACCGGGAGATTCAATTCCTCGAAAGTATGAAGCTTCATGGGCACCACGCGCAAACTTAGGCCGATAGTGCGCTTTTGGCGGAAAATATTGACCCGGAAGCGCGAAATGCCGTCCAGGCTGTAGGCCATGTCCAGCTCCAGCTCGCGCTCAAATTCCTTGGCCTGCTGCTCATTCATAATCTGATAAGCGATGGTCTTGACGTCCTCGGCGCTCAATTTAGGAAGGCTGTTAGCCATGATCATGGAGCCGTGAAGACGCAGGGCCGGGTAGGATTCCGCCTTAAAATGTATATCGGATATGTCCTTTTTGACCATCAGTTTAAGCAGATTGCTTATATCCACCATCCCAGTCACTCCCGTATGATTTTTATGCCTTTCAATACCAGCCAATCCGACGCCAGCGGGCTTAAAATCGCTTCTTCAGGTATTGTAAGGTGTTGCGCTGTTTCCGTCAACCTCTTTTTTATTTCGTACTCGGATAGAAAAAGCCGCCCCGCAGGACTGGGCCGCTCAAAGCGCCTTTCCTTATGACTCTGCGCCTCCGGCGCCGGCCGCAAGGAAGCGTTCCGCTCGGCCGGTCCCGGAGGCCCTTTACTAGACGCCTCCGGCGCGCAAACCGCCGGCCTCAAATGCCGTAAAATGAGATCGATGAGGTCATCCCTCGTTAGCACAATATCGCCCGGCCTATGGCCGGTGCGATTTAACGGCGATCTGGTCTAGATATTTCTCGAGATCGTCATGCGGCCGCGGAATCACA
>MGUO01000086.1 GCA_001800015.1 Elusimicrobia bacterium RIFCSPHIGHO2_02_FULL_57_9 | reverse complement strand
GACGCTTTGCCTGGCAACCGCTTTAGCGCTCTTGGGACTCGCCTCAGCCCCCCCCGCCCAGGCCCTGACCTGCAATACCTACGAGACGGTTAAGCAGGCGGGGGGAGAAACCTGCACCGGCATCATGCAGTGCGTGGGACGCATCCCCGCCACCCTCAGCGGCAACTGGTGCATCGACATCTTGGACAGCGCGACCTATAGCGAGGAGGTGTTCATCACCACCCGCGACGCCAACAACTTCCGCATCGTCATCGGCACCGACACCGGAGGCTTCCGTCCCGTGGTCAACCCGCCTTCCCAGTCCACCGCCGCTTTCCAGATCGCCAACGCCAGCGTCACCATACAGAACATCACCATTATCACCACCAATACGGTGCAGTACGGGATATGGGCCTCTTCGCCAAATGTCACGATCTCCAGCGTCAACATCGACGCAGGCGGCAATCCCGACATCCTGATCTGGAACGCCGGCGTGTCGATATCGAGCAATAGCTCGATTTCTTACTCCAGTATTACCGTACGATTAGCTGGGGGGCTTCAGCTGACTGGAGACCAGAGCAACGTGTCCTATAGCACGGCCGCCAACAATGCCAGCGGCAGCTCAAGGGTGACCCTCCATCTTAACGGCGTCTCGTCCAATACCATTACACAGAGCTATTTCTCGAATCTGGGAGGAGTGAGTGTACGGCTTAATGCCAACGCCGATTATAACACCATCAGCCAGAGCACCATCACGAGTACTTCTGGTAATGGGGTGCAGCTAAACAGCCGCTCTTCAAATACCATAACCAGGTGCTATATATCGGTGACCGGAGCGGCACATGGAATTCAATTCGCCGGTGGCAGCTACAACACTCTCGAGCAAAGCACGATAACGATTGATACTGGCGGCGGTTACAGCCTCAACTTTTTTAGTTCATCCTGGAATACGGTTACCCGAAGCTATATCTTCAATCGGGCGGGGACCGCTCTGCGGGCGGAAGGCGGCTCCATCAATAATACGGTCAGCCAAAGCACCGTTGCCAGCACGAACCAGGCAGCAGTCTCTTTAACCGGCAGCTCGCGCAGCGATTTTATCCAAGACTACATTTCCGGAGGGGTCGATGGGGTGGTGTCTCAGACCGATAACAACTCGCTGAGCCAGAGCACCATCACCTGCTCCGTGGCCGGCTGCGCCGCCCTTCACTTGAACAGCCCAGGCGCCGCGGGAGATAATAACTCCGTCAGCCAATGTTTTATCAAGGCTCCGAACGGCTATGGCCTTCTCATCTCCGGCGGAGCCAAAGACAACACGATCAGCCAAAGCACCATTACCAGCAATACGAGGCTCTATCCGGCCGTATTCTTCAATCGCGCTTCGACCAACACCATCGCCGACTCCTACATCCAGGGCTCAAGCGCCGTGGTCATCTCGGGCTCTACCGGTACCATCATCAATTCCAGCGTACTGGTCGCCACCAACACGTTGGGCAGCGCGGTGTGGATGACTACGACCAGCGTCAACTTGTTTATGTCCTCAAACACCATCACCGGCGGCCCTCAGGGCGCGGGCATTTACCTGGATCAAAACAATACTGGTTCAATCAGCCTTTCCACCAACACCATAATGCCCAGCTCCCGATACGGTATCTACGTCGCTACTCAAACCGCCGGCGCCCAGGTCTGGATCACCTCAAACACCATCATCTCAACGGCCACCGCCGCAGGCAACGTCTACGGCATCTACTTAAACGGCCTGGCCTCGGGCGCGACTATCCACAACAACAACTTGGTCGTGCGCAACCAGGCCAATACGGGAGCCAACACCATTTACGGCCTCTACGGCCAGACCCTGCAGGGAGGACTTAACATCCACCACAACCGCATCAATAACCCCGACATGATCACCGGGGGCAAGTACGTCTCCGCCTATTTCGCCGATTCAAGCTCGATCACTTTTAAGTTCAACGACGTC
>MGUO01000085.1:8743-17919 GCA_001800015.1 Elusimicrobia bacterium RIFCSPHIGHO2_02_FULL_57_9 | reverse complement strand
GCTTGGCTAAGGTTTTATTCTTGGGAATCTCTAGTGAAACGCCATGCAGCAATTTTTCGCGTTCCGGGTAGTTGAAATCAACCTCGGCCAAGCGGATGCCGGAGGAAAGTGAAGTGAAGCGGCGGCCCTGCCCTGCGGGCGCCTGAGCCACGATTTCTTCCCGCACCGAATGCACGGCCTCCATGTCGGGCAGGTTGCTGATAAACTCCATGCGCGCCACGCTGATTTGGGTAAAAGAAGGCAAGAGCTTGACCGCGGCCATGGCAAAGCCGGCCATCAGCGGCAAATTGGCTGTAATCTGAGCCGGCGAAAGCCATTTAAGCGTCAACACCGAGCCGAAAATCATGGTCATGGCCGCGGTTTCAACGAAAGGCCCGGTCACCGACTGCAGGGTCAGGTTTTTCACGAAGGCGCGTCCGTAAGCCCGGCTGGCGTCGTGGAAGCGCTCAAGCCACTTTTTTTTAACGCCAAACACGGTCAATTGCTTGATGCCGTTGACGAATTCATTGAAGATCACGGCCTGCTCGGCACTGGCCTCGGTTTTTTGAGCGCCATAATGGTAGGTCAGGCGGTTAAGCGAGCTCAACGCGAAGAAGATCAGGGCTCCCAACAGCAATAAAACCGAAGTGACCCGGTAATCAAGCCAAAAAAGCAGGCCGAGGAACAAAACCACGCGCAGGCTCTCGGTCAGGATTTTGGGGACTTTCTGCAGCAGAAAGGCCAGGCCCAGCGAGCCGGTCAGGGCGATATAAGCCATGCGCCCCTGTTTGGTGCTCAGGAAGTACTGATAGGGCGCCCGCGCGTAACAGTCCAAAATCATCTTCTTGATGTTATACAGCGCCGCGGCCGTGGTCTGAGCGATGCGATAATCGGTGAACTGCCGCATCAAGGACTTGCCGAGCGTCAGGCCGATGATGAGCGCGCACATGCCGGCCAAGGGATCGGAAAAGGGCAGCAGGGCGGTCGCTTTCTCGATGAATCGGCCCAACAGGCCCACGCGGCCGGCGGGCTGGGAGGAATCAAGCAGAATGCGGAAAAATGGAATCACCGAGACCACGGCGGAAGCTTCAATCGCCGCGGTGGCGGCGCTTAGGATAAAAATAGACAGATAATCTTTCCACTGCGCTTTCAGGAAGCCGAATATAATGGCGCGCTGATTTGGCGTCATACCGGGTATTTGGCCTCGTACTCGCGGCAGAGTCGGTCCAAAACGGCCATGGCTTCAGGGGTGGCTTCGGCCGCGGCGAAATCGCGGCGGGCCTTAAGCTCGGCTGCCTCATCCCCCTGCGCGGGCCGCCAGCCGTATTGACGGTAGATCTTGAGATCGATGCCGTCGGCGATTTTTCCCCGCGGCACTTTTTGGCGTTTCATTTCCTTGGCCAGCGCCGTTCCACCGGTTGTGCCGATGAAAGAAAGCAGCTTCTCAATATAAGGGGCGGTTTTGAGAACGAAAGGCTCAAAGGGAATGAGCATGACGCGCTTTTTCTGTTCTTCCGGAAGCTTCTGGTAGACGCCGCCGCAGAGCGTAAGCAGATGGTCTATCGAGTGAATAACGCGGTCCATCATGTTTGAGCGCAGATAAAGGTCTTCCCAGTTTTTTGCAAACCAAGGGAGGGCCTGGCCATCGAATTCAATCCAGGGTGAAAAATTGCGCGGGTCTTTCGCGTACAACGGCATAAATACCCGCCACTGTTTGAGCGTGTAAAGAGGATGACGCACGACCTCGATTAAGCGCAGGCGCTCGCCCAGCGCTTCGAAAAGCGGTTCTCCAACGGACAGCAGGTTGTGGGTCACCAGGTTGAGAATGGGCTTTTCGTTTTCGACTTTGGCCAAAACTGCCTTATCCCCGGGCCCGAAAAGCCGCTTTACATAGCGCCAGGGGCGCGGGTTGCTGAAAACCCCGGAAAGGTCCGAATAGCGGAAATTGGTTTCTCTCGACATCATCATTTGATAGAGGTCGAGGTCGCAGAGCATGCGCACCATGTAGACGGCGGCTTCAAGCTCCATTTTGCCCAGGAAATTCAGCTGGCAAGCGCATTCAAGAGGGTAGTTGTACTTTTCCAGTTCCAAGCGGTCTAAGCTTGAGACTATGGAGGAAAGCAGGGTTTTGCCGCAGCCGGGAATGCCGTTGACTAAAACCACGGTTCGAGCTATGGCGGCGTCGCGGATGAGCGTTGCGCGCTTTTGCGGCGTGGGGGCGAGTTTGTTCAATGTTTGAACATTATATATATTTTGAGAAAAGGAAGGCGACTTTTTGCTTTAGGAATTTACTTGTTGCGAACGAGATGCTCACCGCTGCTTTCGCGCGTGCTGATAGCCCTTCTCAAAAGCAGCCAGCAGCGCGAGGCCTTCGCCTCGTTTCTTATCCGAAGCCTCGTCCATTTCGCCTGCGGCCAATACATCGATGAAAGGCGAATAACGATCCTCGGATTCCCGCAGGAAGCGATCCACATACGCTGCGGCCTCGGTTGACGTCAGAGCGCCGACTTCCTTGCCGAGCAAGACGGCTCCCGCGGTCTCGTAATCCTGATGGGTCAGGTCCGACCCATTTGCGAGCGCAAAGCGCCGCTCGTCCTTGGTCCCGCCGGCATAGTTGTGCAGCCAATACGCGATGTCTTTGGCGTCGTCCCTGTGTTTCGCTTCCGCACGCTCCTTGCGGTCAAGGTAGGCTATGATCTTGAGCAGCACGAAGCCGGGCGCCGTGATGACCGGCATGTCGACATCCTTCGATGACGCGGACTTGCGCGCTTCCGCGCAGGCTTCATCAAAACCCGTCACCGTCATCTCGAAGCCCGACTCCGGCCAGGCGAGCTTCCCATCGGGAGCGATCTGGGAGCCATAAGGGAGAAGGTCCACCATCGCGGTCCCATGATGTAGCCGGTGTTCGATCTTCGGATTCGGTTTGAACTCTTTCTCAAGCAGCGCATCGCGTAGTTTCTTGTAGGTCGGCCAGTCGCGTGCATAGACCGCGAAGTCGGCGTCGTTGGTCCGGCGGAATCGAGGATAGTCCGCTTCTATTTCTGGCGAGAATTCCGCCATCAAGGCCCCGACAAGCACGATGTCAAGATTCAGGCCCTTCGCTGCGGCAGCAACCTCTTGGACCGCCTTTTTGAGTTCACTTTCCACGGGCGATTGTCGGCTCGAGGAATTGTTCGTAGATCATTTTGGCCGTCTCTATATCTCGTGCGCCGCCGGCCTCTAGGAGTTCAGCATATATCAGTAGTGGAGTCGTCAGGGGCAGGGGTGCCTGCATTTTATCGGTTAGCACCGTAGGATTAAAGAGGCGAAGGATGGTGACGTTGCCGTTCGCATCATCGCGCAGCAGCGGCTCGGCCCTTAGCGTTGCCATCGCCTGATCATCGACGAAAAGTTCGACCGTGTCAGGCTCGAGATAGTGGGTCAATTGTTCGGCCGCCATCCCGCCTGTCACGGCCCAATGACCTTGCATGTTAGCCAGCCGCTGTGTGAAACCGTCCAGAATCTCCCGGGGTACTCGCTTTTGATGCCTGTAGCGGCCAAGAAGGCAGGCCGGCCGCAGCTTTAGAGCGTATCCGCGCACGAAGAGCTCTATCAGGCCTTTGAGATCTCCAAATCGACGCTTGTCCTCGGCTGCGGGCAGCAGCCACTGCCGCTGTTGGAGTTCCCGTATGACCGCATGCGCGGTGGCGAGGCCTACGCCCGCCCGTTGCGCGATTGTTCGCAGCGGGTCACCTGCGGCGGTGGGACGGGTCAGCAGGTAGTGGACGACCTTGAGCCCTCCGGGCTCGATGAGCCGGCCTGGTTCGGCTTTGAGGGGGCGGTCAGGCTTTTTTCCGCGGATGTCTATGACAACATGCGGGGGCTTGCGGATAAAGACGTTCCCCTGCGCATCCACGAAGAATATCCCCGCTTTGCGGAATTCCTCCGCGATCGGGTCTGGAATCCAATCCGCGAAAACCATAGCCTCGCCGGCCTGGGCTTTCAGTTGGAGGATAGTGTGCAGCGCTTGGTTCTTGGTGGTGGCCCTGGCTGTGGCCTCAACGAGCAAATGCAGGGGCGGCTTTGTTCCTATGAAGAGGTCGAGGTTTTGAGGGCTTTTGGGGGGCTGCTCCAAGCGGATGGGCAAAGTGAAGCCCACGGCTTGTTTGAGTTGCCCGAGGCAAGTCCGGATCAAGGGGCCTGTGTTCCGCATATAGCTAATATTCCATTATATAGAACATTATAATATACAGAACACAATTTGTCAAGACAAAATCCCAACCCCCTTTTTAGGACCCGATGGTCTTAAGCTTGCGCGCGAGAGGACGTCCGTGCGGGCGGGGGGTGTGCTGGTAAATCTTATCCATGATGCGCATCACCTTCAGTGCGTCGTGAGAATTTCCGGTCGTGACCGGCTTGTCGTGCTTGATGGCGTCCAGGAAATGCCCGACCTCGTAATTCCAGGAGTTGTTGATGTTAAAACTTATGTGTTCCTCATCGCTCCAGGTGGCGGCGGGCGCCGCGCTGCGGTTTTTGGCGATGGTCAAAACCTCGTCGCCGTAGCTGCCTGAGTTGGTCAATAGGCCGTTGATGACCATGTAGCCTTTCTCAAGAAAAATTTCCAGCGAGAATAGATGCCGCCATTGCGTCATGGTCGAGTGTAGGGAGGCCATGACGCCGTCGCGGTTGCTGAAAATGGCGAAAACGTTGTCTTCGACGTCCAAGTGCCAATAAAGGTTCGAAACCGTGGCCTGGACCTGGTCGAAATCGCCGGCAAGCATCAAGAACAGGTCGAGCATATGGATGCCCTGATCCATCATGATGCCGCCGCCGGCCAGTTCCTTCTTGGAGCGCCAATCCTTGTAGAAATCCGCGTCCACGGACTTGCCGTAGCGCCCGCGCATCCAGAGCACTCGGCCGTAGGCGCCAGAGCCGATCAGTTTCTTGGCATGAATCACGCTGTCGTGATGGCGGTGGTTAAAGCCGTACATTAACTTGCGCCCCGAGCTTTTCTCGGCCGCGATCACTTCCTCGATTTGGGCGGCGGTGAAAGCCGGCGGCTTCTCGCAGAAAACGTGTTTGCCGGCGCGCAGGGCCTTGAGGGTGAGCGGCTGATTGAGATAATTCGGCGTGCAGATGAAAACCGCGTCAATGCCGGGATCTTCAAGCAGGGCTTCGGGTGTTTCATGGCGCTCGGCTCCGTCAAAGCCTTGGCTTAAGGCCGGTTCGATAAAGCCGTCCAACCGGGCCCGGCCGCTTTGGGTTAAAGCCTCGGCGCGAATGCTTCCCATTTTCCCCAGCCCGATGATGCCGCAGCGGATCATCTTGGCGCTCCGAGCGCGGCTCTGTCGCTTAATTCTTTGAAAAAGCCGCGGCAAAACTCCTTAAATTGGTTGTTGAGCAGGCAATCTTTCAGCACGGGTTCTCCGGGCCGGCGCAGCAAGACAAAACGCGCTGTTTCCGCGGGTCCGGAATTCTTTTTGTCCTTTTCCAGGGCCGAGATAAACCGGTTTTCCGGCAGGGACAGCGACTCAAACCCGGCGTAATTGGCTTGGATCATGGGGCTTAATTCCTCCAAGGCGCTGTTTTCCAGAAGCCCCAGCCGCTGGGACAGGCGGTTGGCCATGTCCATCCCGATGGTCACCCCAATGCCGTGGGGCACGGCATAGTCCGTGGCGCTTTCCAGGGCGTGGCCGAAGCTGTGGCCGTAGTTCATGGCCAGGCGTTCCTTGCGGTCAAACTCGTCGATTTCAATCAGGTTTTTCTTGATTTCCAATGAGCGCACAAGCGCGCGGGACAAAAGCGCGCCATCTTTAAGCAGATGCGGATAATCCTTGGCCAGGCGACGGGCATCCTCCAAACTCGAGATAATATGGACCTTGATCATTTCGCCGATGCCCGAGCGCATATCAGCCTCGGACAAGGTATCCAAAATATCGGTGGAAATCCTGATTTCATCGGGCGGGGTGAAGGTGCCGAGCTGATTTTTATAGGCGCCGACATTGACCGAGGACTTGGAACCGATGCAGGAATCCGCCTGGGCGAGCAGGGTCGTGGGATAAAAGCGCCAGGCGAGCCCGCGCAAGAGCGTGGCCGCTAAAAAGGCGGTGATATCCTGAATAATCCCGCCACCCACCGCGACCAAAGAGTGGGAGCGGCGAATGCCGTGCTCCAGCAAATGGGCGGCATAGCCGGGGAATTGCTCCAGGGACTTGTTGGCTTCGGTGGCTTCAATGCGTAGGACGCAGTCGCCTTGCAGGGCTTTACCCAGTTTCTGTTCGTAGAGCTCGGCCACCTTGGCGTCGATAATCAGGTGTTCGTTATCCGCCAAGCCCTTTTCGAGGCCCTCAAAGGCGTTGCCGAAAATGACTTTGTACGGTCCCCGGTGAGAATTAACGCTCAATTCAGGCACTGGTATAGCCTCCGTCGATAACCACGTGCTGGCCGGTGATATAGGTATTCTCTGGGCCGGCCAAAAAGCGCACCAGGCGGGCGATTTCCTCCGGCTTGGCCAGGCGCGCCAGGGGGATTTGCTTGGCCATTTTCTTCATGTCCGCGGGCCCCAGAACCGAGCGGGTCAAATCCGTGTCCACGAAGCCGGGCGCCACGCAATTAACCAGCACGTTGTCCGCCGCTGTCTCCAGAGCCAAAGCGCGCGACATGCCGAAAAGCCCGAATTTGCTGGCCGAATAAGCCGAACGTCCGATTTTGCTCACCACCCCGAAAATCGAGGTGATGTTGACGATGCGACCATAGCGTCTTCGGCGCATGCCCGGCACCACCGCGGCGCAAAGGCGGAATGAGGAATGGAGATTGACCTGCTGGATGCGGGCAAAGTCGACGGGGTCGTATTTGTCCAGTTCCGCGATTTTGTTGATCCCGGCGTTATTGACCAGCACCGAGAACTCGGATCGCGAGACTTCCTGGGCCAGATCCTCAACCTGGAAGGGGTCCGAAAAGTCGCAGGCAATGTATTTGCAGCCTTTAGGTGTTTTGTCCGAAGGATGAGTGCCCGTGACCGTGACTGAGCAGCCGTCGGCCACAAGTTCCTTGGCTATGGCCAGGCCGATGCCTCGGGTTCCTCCTGTAATTAATGCCTTTTTCATCTTTGATCTAGTTTGTTCAATATTTGAACATTATATCAATGTTTTAAGGTGGCGCGCCGGCACGCCGGCGACCACGGTCCAGGCGGGCACGTCCTTGACCACCACCGCTCCCGCGCCGATAATCGCGCCTTCGCCGATTTGCAGGCATTGGCGGATGACGGCGCCGGCTCCGATATGAGCCAGTTGGCCGACGCGCACAGTGCTGCAGAGTTTCGCGCCCGTGGCGATATGCGCGTGATCGCCCACCGAGCAATCGTGTTCCACGATGGCGCCGCTGTTGATAATCACATTGTGCCCTACAAAGGCGTCGGCGTTGACGATGACGCCCGGGAAAATGGCTGTTCCCGCTTCGATGATCGTATCCGGGGAGACAATGGCCGAGGGATGGCGCACGCTCAGCGGCTTTAAGCCGTATTTGACACCTAATTCGAAAAGCGAACGCCGGGGACGGTTATCCCCGACAGCGCCGACGGCGACGATAAAGCGAAGCCCTTTGTTAAGGAAAGAGAGCAGTTCGTCGCTTCCTTTTATAGGGATCCCCAGCAGTTTTTGGCCGTGCCGGGACTTGTCTTTATCCAGAATCATGGCCGGGGTGGCCGTGCGGCTTAAGCGCAGGGCTTCGATGACGACTTTGGCGTGGCCTCCGGCCCCTAGAATGACGCAGCGTGGTTTAGCCATTTTTCCTCAGATCGGTAAAATGTTTAAGAGTCAGTCCTTTTAAATCAACGCGGCGGATTTGGTTGACGATGATATCGGCGGCTTTGCCGCTGCCATAAGGATTGCGCAGGCCTTTGAGCCGGGCGCGGAAAGCGGGGCTGGCGGCGCGTTTGATGGCGCCCAGGATCGCGGCTTTTCGGGGTTGAACGTCGATCACATTCTTGGCGCGCAACCGGCCTCCCTGCCTGCTTCCCACATTGACCGCCGGCAGGCCAAAGGAGGGGGCCTCAATGATGCCGCTGGAAGAATTGCCCACCATGGCGACGGCGTGCTTCATCAAGCTGAAATAGCCCTGGGCGCCCAGGTTTTCCACGGCCTGGGCGCGCGGGTTTGCGCGCACGAAATTTTTAAC
This sequence comes from Elusimicrobia bacterium RIFCSPHIGHO2_02_FULL_57_9, assembly GCA_001800015.1. Taxonomy (GTDB): domain Bacteria; phylum Elusimicrobiota; class Elusimicrobia; order UBA1565; family UBA9628; genus O2-02-FULL-57-9. The sequence goes on along the minus strand of MGUO01000085.1, from coordinate 9,786 downwards.
TAGGGAGCGAATGGCCTTATTTCCGGTGTCGGCGTTAGGCATGGTGAATATAACCGGCTTGCCGCTGGCCTTAAGCGCCTGCAGTAGCTCGGACATTTGCCGCCGCGCCTGGCCGGGCTCCAGGGTCACGGGATGAAAGGTGACCAGCAAGGGTTTGTCGCTGTTTAAGTTGAGCTTGAAATTCTGGGAGAGCTCCTGGGGCGATAAGAGCTTGATTAAGCGTAAATTATCCAAGGCCGGGGCGCCGCAAACGATGATGCGCGGCGGGTCTTCGCCCAATTGCCTGACCCGGCGGGCGTATTCCCGGGTCGAGACAAAGTGCAGATGGCTGAGTTTGGTCAGGGAATGTCGCAATGCGTCGTCGAAGGCTCCCAAGGTCAGCTCGCCGCCGTGCACATGCGCTACCGGGATGTTGAAGGGCAAGGCAGCCAGCGCCGCCGCGTGCATTTCAAAGCGGTCGCCGACAAGCATGAGCAGGTCAGGTTTTCTTTTGGCGAAAACCGCCGCGAAGCCTCGAATGGCCTTGCTCATGGAATGGGCGATTCCCCGCGGCGAGTCCTCGGCCAGCGTTGGCACGCGCGCGTCAACGCGAAAGCCGTCTTCCCTGATTTCCCTCTCAGTTTTGCCGAAACGGGAGGAGAGATGCGTGCCGGAGGCGATCAGGAATAATTTAAGGCCGGAAGCCGTCTTTATGCGCGAGAGAATGGGTCGCCAAATCCCATAATCCGAGCGGGCCACGGTCACGATCGCGATGGTTCTCATCTCAATTTCAGCATGTCCCAACTTAGAAGCAGATCCGGCGGGATGTCCCGGCTGGTTTTTCGGCCGAGCAGCTTGGGTAATTGCGAAGGGGGTATGCCCGTGCCCGGCCTTTTGACGGCGATCGCATTGGCGGTTAAGCGCGCGCCGGCCGGGATAAAGCGAGCGGCCACCAGGCTCTTGCGCGCCACCGCGGCGATTTCCAATTCGCCGGCGGCGGGTTCTTTGCGGCCGTGACCCAGGGCGCTTTCCACTACGCGGATGCCTTTAACCCAGGCCTCGAG
>MGUO01000085.1:0-8615 GCA_001800015.1 Elusimicrobia bacterium RIFCSPHIGHO2_02_FULL_57_9 | reverse complement strand
ATGACTGGAGGATTGCCGGCTTTGCGGATCACGGCCAAGGCTTCCCGGATTTCTTTAAGGTAGGACATGCCGGTTGAAACGATCATGGGCCGGTCCTTGCGCGCGATATGAGAAAGCAGGGGCCAGTTGGTGAGTTCGCCTGAGGGTATTTTAAAAGCCGGCACGTTTAAGCTTTCTAAAAAGTCGGCGCTGAGATCATCGAACGGAGTGGATAAAAATAAAAGAGAATGCTTGCGGCAGCGCGCGATGATTTGCCGGTGCGCCGTTTCGGAAAGCTCCAGGCTTTTGAGCATTTCAAGCTGCGATTGACGGGCCGGGGCTTGCCGCTTTTGATAGGCGGCCTTGAATGCTGCCGCGCTGGCCATGCGCTCGGCCCTGAAAGTCTGGAATTTGACGGCATCCGCTCCGGCTTCGGCGGCAGCGTCCACCAGACGCAGGGCGATTTTAACATCCCCATCGTGGTTGACGCCCGCTTCGGCGATGATGAAACAGGGCCGGCCGGGCCCAACCGGCCGGGCGCCTATCTTGAGCGATTTGATCATCGGATTATTTGAGACCATAATGCTGAAGAAATTTATTTGGGGAAAGAATTAATATCCCGCCGAATTGGCCAAGATCAAGAAGATGTTTGTCGCCGGATGCGATGCATTGAGCTTTGGCCGCCACGGCGCATTCGAGAACGCGGTTATCAGAAGGATCAGCCGCGATGGCAGATATCCTGGGCTCAGCCTCCGCGGGAACGATTTGCCACAACTGGGAGAGCTCCGTCAATGTGTCTAATATCGCCGGGCCGCGATCAGGGAATTTTAGAGACATGACCCTTCTGAATTCGTCTATAAAGGGAAGCGGAGGTGTGCAATTCGATATGCCCAGATAGAGCGAGGCGCAATATTTTGGCGGGAAGACCCCCGAAGCAAAGTCCGGATATAAGCATATTCATGTCAAGGACGGCATGGACTATCGGCACCAGCCTAGCCTTTGTTCAGGCCCCTGACCTGGCGGATGGCCTTATCGACCTGGGAAGGGCTCAGGCGGGCGGACTTGGCCTCTCTCCCCCAGAACGCGAAGATGCCTTTCCAGCGCCGTTTGCGCTCGATATACATTCTGGTGGCTTCCCGCAAAAGCTCCGATCTCGTACGGGACTCCTCTTCCGCAACCGAGTCAATGTCCTTGAGCAAGCTTTTGGGAAAAGAGATGTTTACCGTGGCAATTTGCTGCATCTAGATCACCTCAAAATTAGTATATACAAACTTTGTATGTTAGTCAGGGGGGCGCTCTACCACGCGGTAAAGCCTCCATCCACGACTAAATTATGTCCCGTCACGTAGCGGGAAAGATCGCCCGCCAGATAAGCCACCGCGCCTTTGATGTCTTCCTCAACCGCCATGCGCTTAAGCGGGGTGCGCTGGGCGTAGCGCGAGATAAAGGCCTTGGGCTGGCCGCGTTCGATGCCGCCCGGGGATATGGCATTGACGCGGACTTTCGGTCCCATCACCGCCGCCAAGTATTTGGTCAGCTGGAGCAGCCCGCCCTTGGAAGCGCCATAGGCCAAAGGATTATTCAAAGGCATCCCCTCATAAAGGCTGGGGTTAGGCCCGACCATGCCGTAAATCGAAGACATCAAAATCACCGAGCCGCGTCCCGAGGCCGAAAGGGCTTGGCGCGCTTCCTGGGTCATGATAAAGGCCGAGGTTAAATTGACTTTGAAGGCCGCTTCCCAGGCCATGCTGCTTTGATTTGGAAACGGAACCGCCCAGCCGGCCATCTTGGTGTCGCCGGTGAAAGCCGCGCAATGAATCAAGATATCCAGGCTTCGCAAATTCTTAACGGCCTTTTTCACCGAGGCGCGCAGGACTTGCTCATCGCGGATATCGCAAGCCATCGGCAAGGCGCGCGGGCCAAGCCGCGCGGCGCGCCGGCGGCAATCTTTATCCAGGCGGTCCATCACAACCACGGAGGCTCCCAGCTCAAGCAAGGTCTCGCAGGCGGCCAAGCCCACATGGCCCGCCGCGCCGGTCACCAAGGCGTGCCGGCCTTTCAGATCCATGAGCTGCTTAACGCTGCGCATGACGCGCCTCCTTCTTAAGCCAGGGAAGATTGATCAGCCCGCCGCGGATCAGCAAATCGGTTTTATCAAATTGCTCCTGATTGTCGATGGAGACCGCGCGGATATCGGGGGTGATATGCAGCAAATGTTTTCCGCGCGAGCGCCAGGACTCCTGTTTGCGCACGAAATCCGCACGCCAAATATAGAGCAGGCCGTTGATGCGGTAAATCCGCGGGGCTTGCTGGCGCCGGTTGAAGCGCGCGCCCGTGGGGTTTAAGTCCGTCATCCAGCCGTTTTTTTTCACCACCGAATGCCAGATGGGATTGAACTCCGGCACCGAGACCGAAACAATGCCCGCGGCCCGGGGCTTGCTTTTCAGGCGCTTGAAAGCCCGGGCCACGTCCTGGGGCAGGCGCGTGGGGGAGGTGGGATCCAGCAGGAGGAGAAAATCGTAGCGCGAGCCCTCCTGCATTTCCACGGTATGCAAGGCATGGCGCAACACCTGCCACATGGGGGTTCGCGCGTGAGCCAACCATTTGGGGCGGGGGAAAGGGAGTTCGGCCCCGAAACGGCGGGCGACCGCGGCGATTTCCGGCGAATCGGTGGAAACAATGCAGCGGGTTATTTCCGGGCAAAGCCGCGCCAGGCGTATGGAATGGGCGATGAGGGGCAAGCCGGCCAGCGGCCTTATGTTTTTGCCGGGCAGGCCTTTGGACCTGCCGCGCGCCGGAATCACGGCCAAAAGCTTTTCGCTCACTGGATTTTCTCCTCGCGCCGGCTGCGGCCGGCGCGCCGCGCCGCGTCGCAAATGGATAAAGCCCGGATGCCGTCTTTAAGGCCGGCTAAGCGTTGACCCTTGCGGCCTTGAAGCGCCGCCAGAAAAGCCTTGGTCTGAGCCAGATATAATTTCTCGCGGCTTTGCTCGGGGGTCATGCGCGATTCTCTTTGGTTTGCCGGCGCCCAAATCACGCTGCTCGAATTCCAATCCCAGGTCAGCGAACCGCGCTCGCCGAAAGCCCTTACCAGGCGCAGGGTCGGGCGCGTTAAATAATCGAGATTGACGTTGACGCGATAACCTTGGGGCGCTTCCCATTGCAGTTCCGCCATCTCCTCCGACCGTATGCCCAATCGGCCCAGGTTCTTGAGACGGGCCGAAACAGCCTTGGGCCAGCCGAACAGCCAGCCCGCGTAATCGACTTCATGGATTAAATCGCGCAGCACGCCGCCTTCGGAGGCCCGGGCGCTGTAGGATTCCTTGTAGCGCCTTCCCGGGCGCCAGTCCGGCAAATAGGAACGGCATTCAACGGCCACGGCATGAAGACGCCCCGGCTTATCCAAAAGCTTGCGAAATTGATTAAGCGACTCGGAAAAACGCAGAACGCAGGCCACATAGGCCTTGCGCCGGCGTTTAGACGCAGCCTGGGCGATTTCCCGGGCCTGGGCCGCGTCATTGGCCAGGGGTTTTTCCACCAGGATATCCAGGCCCAGGTCCAGGGCCGTGAGCGCGTCGCGCAAATGCCTTCCGGTGTCGGTGGCGATCACGCAAGCCTTAGCCCCCAGTTTCGAGGCCGCGGCCAAGTTTTCCGCGGTTTGAAAGCCGTGGCGGCGCAATTCCATGAGGCGAGAAGCGCGCACGGGCACGGCGATGGAGTTTTTCAGCCCCGCGGCATGCAGGGACTGCAGATGGCGCATGCCGATGCTTCCGGTTCCCATGACCGCGACAATCTGGTTTTTCATGCTTTTTGCGCTCGCGCGCTTTCGGGCGCGGCCAAGAAATCCCGGACCGCGGTAAGGGCCGACCGGTCCTGGGGATCGGCCCACAGGGGGATGCGGCTTTGATTGTATTTGGCCCGCCAGCGCTCGAATCTTTCCGGACCGAGAGCGGATTCAAGCAGGCCTTTAAGCGCCGTCGTTTTTTTGGGTCCGGAGCTTGCCGCCAGGGTCTTGGCCAAAACCTTGCCGGAATATCTTCTGTATCCCTCGCGGACAAGCGAGGAGGCCTGCCCGGGGCTGATGCCGTCTTTCTGCGCGATCACCCGCGAAACAGAGTCCACGAAGCCGGCAAAATCAACGGACCAATTTTCCTGCAGCATGCGGCCCAAAGCATCGCCCCTCTCCCGCGCCTGCGCCGAGCTGGTGTTGGGCGTGCCGTGCTGGCGTATCAGCGTCAAAATGGGAAGCTTTTTCACGCGGCCCTCGGCCGCGGCCAGAAAGCTGGTCAGAAGCTCCATCAAAAACAAATCCTTGGGCGCGGCCTCTTTCAAGCGCCGGTAAAGCGAGCGATGCAGCGCGGACGGATGCACATCATACCATGTCAGCTGGTAGCGGGAAAAATGCGCGCGCATCCTTTCGCCGGCGCTTGGCGCCGTGATGTCCCAGCAGGGATTGCGCCGTTCAAAGCGCGGCGCTCCGTAAACGCCCCCGGAATCGATGTATATCCCGGAATAACGTCCCCCGCAAGCGGCGTAACCCTCGTTCTTTTTCATGAAATCAAGGCATTGAGCAAGCCCGAAAGGCACGGGAAAATCATCGTTGTCGCCGACGCAGGAAAACGGGGTCTTGATATGCGAAAACGCATCTTCCAGCTTGTTGAAGTAATCCGGCGGCCTCTTGTCCTCGGGATAGCGCACGTAATCGATGTCGAGATGCGGGAAGCTGCCTTTGGCCTTAACGGCATTCTCCACGGTTTTTGCATCCGCGTCGTTGCTGCCGTCGGCCAGCAGCATTTTGAAAGGAAAGCGGACGCTGTCGGCGTAGGCAAGCCAGCGCAGGGTATAGGGGACCCTGCCCCACAGGCTCAGCAGCAGCGTTAAGTCCTTGTCCCGGCTCATGGGGAGGGCGCCGTTTCCCTGACCGCGCGAGGATAGACCATGGGCCGGAATATTTCCCGGGTCCGGCGCAGATGGTCTTCAATGGGAAGCAGGCCGTCATCCCGGCCGTCAAGAAAAGCCCGCAGTTGCCGGCGCAGGCCGGGTTTGAAGCATTTGTCGTCGGCGTCATCCAACGCGGCTTTCTCCGGCGTCAGGGAGCCTTCGTTATGGATATAAAGCTCTTCCAGTGGGCGCAATATCAGGCGGCGTTTGCGCGTGGTGATTTCCACGCCCCAGCGGCCGGGAGCTTCCCAATTCGCCTGATAGCTGAATAGCGCTGCCGATTGCGTAAGCCCGGAGCCGGTAAAAATAGAGGCGGCCGGGTGCCAAGGGAGGCTGCCGCTGGTTTGGGAATGAAGGGTTTTGGGGTCGCCGCTGAGAAAAAAAGCCAGATCCGCCACATGCGTCGAGTTGACGAAAAACCATTGTTCCTTGACCGCGGGCGGGTGCTTGGTCCGCGCGATTTTGGCGCTCCATTCCGTGAAATCAAAATGGCAGGAGCGCGCGCCGCCGTCCTCGGCGATGATTTCCCGGGCGCGCCGCGTGGAGGCGTAATAGCGGCGGTTGTAGGCGACATAAACCCCGGCTTCGGCTTTGCCGGCCGCCGCGCTCAGGCGCCGGACTTCTTCTTCGTTAAGCCCGGCGGGTTTTTCCACTAGGAGGCGCCTCACGCCCCGGTCAATCAACTCGAGGGAAGCTTGAGCCAGGTTCGGGACGTCAACCGCGATAATGGCCGCCGCGGGAATTGTCTTTTGCGCCGCGATCCACGGCTTTAAGCCGCCGGCATGAGGCAGCACGCCGGTTATTTCGGCGAAAGCCGAGGCCTTGTCCGAACCGCGGCCCACCGCGTCAAAAGGTATTTTGTCCGCCAATAGAACCTTGGCGTATTCCTGGGCCATGGTCCCGGTTCCCACCAGCAAGATTTTTTGGCTCATGTGATGGGGCAGGCGGAAACCGGCTGGTTGATGATTTTGCTGAAATGCGCCGTAAGGGTTTTCAAAAGGGGGATGTGAATTTCCCTGGATTGCTCAAAAGTGGGCAATTCGGATTCGCCTGAATTCAGGATTTTGGCCGCGGCTAAGTGGGTAAGCTGGCTCTGGGCAAGCGCCTTGAATGGAATCTCTTGCCATTGCCAGCCATCGCCCTCCTCCGCCAGCCAGGCCTTGCCTTCCGGCTCGCGGATAAGGCATCTGAGCGATTGGGTGGACAGTTGGATCAGGAAAGGCGCATTGCCTTCACGGTAAGAGGTGATGGAAATGGCGCTTCCTCCCGCCAGGCGCCCCTCCAAGGTGCCGGTAAATTCCCTGAAGCCGGGCCGCTTGGAAAGGAGGATGTCGGGATCCAGGCGTTCGGAGGAAAGTTCGTAATCATATTCGCCGGTGAAAAAAGAGAGATGGTCCAGAAGATGCACCGCCACAGAACCCAAATTTAAATTGGACGCGCTGGCGCGGTAATCTATTTTTTCACCGTTGAATTTAGGCTTAAGCTCCTGGTAAAAAGGCCACATCCGGCGGGGGCAATTAACCCAGGCTTTCACCTTCTTGCGCGACAGCAGGCGCTGGGCCTTGTCAAAGCTTTTGACGTCTTGAAATACCACTTTTTCCAAGATCAGATAGCGCGCGTTTTTTTCTGCCAGAAGCTGCTCCAGCGCTTGCAGGCGCGCATCGGCGGTGGTGGCGATGATGGCTAGGTCCAGGAACGGAGAAAAATCCTCCATGCGGCTTAAAAATTTAACGGAAACCCGGCCGGATTGCTTGATTTGCGCGAAGCGCGCTTCCGCCTTGCCTTGAGCGGTCAATACCGGTTCGAATACCTCGATTGTGGCGGGCCGGTCAAGCAGGGCCAGGGCCTGCAAATGCCTGCTGCCCAGTTCGCCGGCGCCGATCAAGGCGAGCTTCACGCCGGCCTTCTTCAAGGCAGCGCCTCGGCCGCGAGCCGCGAGCCTTTGAGCAGCTTGACCGTATCGGCCACGCCTTGGCGCAGGCTGCCTTGAGGCTTAAAGCCGTGGGCGCGGAAGCGGGCGTCCAAGATTTCATAGGAAAGTTGGTTCATGATTTTTTGATCGACCAGCTTAATGTTCACATCCGGGATATGTTCTTTGAGGGCCTCAACGATATCGTTGACGGTCAGATTGGCGGTGAGCACGTTGTAAATGCGGCCGTCGAAAATTTTGCGAGCCGTGATGAGCTTAAAGACGGCCATGGCGTCGTTTAGGTCCAGATAGGGCCGTTTCTGATGCAGGGCCGTGCGCCAGACGGTCAAGGGCTGGCCCAAAACCGCCTGCCAGCAGAATTTATTGACCGCGGTATGGAAGCGCATGCCCGGTGAGACGCCGAAAATGGTGCCGAAGCGGCAGATGATGAAGCGCAGGCCGCGGCTGCCCAACTCCTGCAGCAGGCGCTCCTCTTTCAGCTTGGTTTCGGCGTAAGGGCTTTGCGGCTTTAAATCGGAAAGCGCGCAATTCTCATCGACCACTTCGGCCTGGGTGCCGTAGACGCTGGTGGTGGAAAGATAAATCAAAGAAGCCCCGGATTTAAGGCAGGCCTCGGCCACCCGGGAGGTCGCCGAGAAATTCACGCGTTCCAGTTCAGCCGCGATCTCGAAGCTCGCCGCGGCATTGGTGATGGCCGCCAGATGAAACACAAAATCGACGCCTTTAAAGATTGACTCTAAATCCATTTTGATCACATCGCCTTCAAGGAAGCGATAGTTTCCGTTGGGAAGGTTGAAAAGGGAGCAATAGCGCTGGGCCGACATGTCGTCGATCAAGACGATTTGAGAGCCGCCAAACCAGCCGGGCAATTCCCGGATCAAGCGCGAGCCGATATGGCCCAAGGCGCCGGTGACGACGATTTTCATATTCTCTTTAACCCCCGCCGGATTACGAACCGCTTATAGTCGCGGATATAATCCGACTCGGCGAAGTATTTATCGGTGAGCACCACCAGCATGGTGTCGCTGCCGGCGTAGCTTTGCTCGGCCCAGATGCGGGGAGGTATGTAGAGGCCCCGCAAAGGGGAATCCAGGGTGAAGGCCTGCTTTTGCCGGCCGTCGTCGCAGGTCACCGTCACCGTTCCGTTGACGCAGATAAGAAATTGCTTGCAGCGGCGATGGGCATGTTGGCCGCGGATGTCGCCCGGATGCACGCCGTAAACGTAAAAAATACGTTTGATGGCAAAGGGAATGTCGCGGGTTTCTTCGATAAAGGCCAGATTGCCGTTGACGTCCGGGTAATTGCGGATGTCGTAGAGCTTAACGGCTGTGATGGAGGGTTTCGTGGCTTGCTTCATTTAAACAAGAGATGATGGTCCTGTCGATGCCGTCTTTTAGAGTGTGTCGGGGCTTGAATCCCGCGGCCTTGCGAAAGGCGCGGATATCGGCGATGAAGTCGCGGTTCTCGATGGGCGAAAGGCCTTCGGGCGGCGGCACATGCTCGACCTCGACCCGGCGCTTGGTTTTGGCGAAAACGCGCTCGGCGATCAAAGAGAAGGCCTTGGCCAGGCTCGCGCCGCGTCCGCTGCCCAGGACGAAGTGGCGGCCGTTGGTTTTCTTGGCGCAGGCTCCGGCGGCCAAAAAGGCGGCGAGCGCATCGTCTATGAAAATATAATCGCGGATCTGGCTGCCTTGGCCGTAAATGCGGATGGATTCCCCTTTCAAGGCCCGGCGTATCATCATGTTGAGAATGCCGCGATCCGGGC
>MGUO01000084.1:11287-13109 GCA_001800015.1 Elusimicrobia bacterium RIFCSPHIGHO2_02_FULL_57_9 | reverse complement strand
CCGGTGCAGCGGCATATCCTGGAGAAGTGCATCGCGGTCATGGCGCTGGTGGTCATTCCCGTCGCCGTCTCGGTGCACACGGTCGTCTCCTACGTCTTCAGCATGACGATACAGCCGATGTGGCACTCGGCGATATTCGGGCCCTATTTCGTGGTCGGCGCCATATTCTCCGGCATCGCGGCCCTCATCATCGCCATGGCCGTCCTGCGCTCGGCTTATGGGCTTCAGGAATACCTCCGGCCGATCCATTTCGAGAACCTCAACATTCTCCTTCTGGTGATGAGCTGCCTCTGGTTCTATTTCACATTCTCGGAGTACCTGACCACGTGGTACGGCGCGGAGCCCGAGCACATGGTCATCTTCTATTCGAAAATGACCGGGGCCTACGCCCCCCTGTTCTGGCTGATGATTGCCACCTGCTTCGTCATCCCCTTCGGGGTGCTGGTTTCCCCGCTGAGAAAGACCGTTTCTGGGGCGGTCATCGCGTCGGTCCCGGTCTGCGTGGGCATGTGGCTTGAGCGCTTCCTGATCGTCGTGCCCACGCTGGTCCACCCCCGGCTTCCCTACGCCACGGGATCCTATTGTCCCAGTTGGGTCGAGGTTTCGCTGTTCGCCGGCTGCCTGGCGGCGTTCGCGCTCCTTTACATCGTCTTCACCCGCCTCTTCCCCATCGTCTCGATATGGGAGGTGCGCGAAGGACAGGAGCACGCGATCTCGGAGGTGTCCGAGCGCATCGCGAGCTACTTCCCCAAAGGGGAAAAGGCGTGAGGCGCCGATTTGCCGCCCTCCTGCTCTGCCTGGCTTCGTTGGCGTGGGGCTGCTCTAAAAAGACCGAGCCCGAGCCCACCCAGGCCGGTCCCATGGCCGGGCCGCCGGCGCGGTTTTACTATGATCTGGGCCCGGCCGCGGTGGATGTGTCCGCCTATCCTTCCAGCTATCAACAGGGCTACAAGCTCTTCTCGGCCGTCTGCGCTACCTGCCACTCAACGGCGCGCGCCCTCAACGCCCCTTACGCCGAGGCGGATACATGGAAGCGCTATGTGCGCCGGATGCACGTGAAGATGGAGAGCCGCTCGGCCCTGCCGGCCCCGCAGGAAGAGGCCCTCATCCTCGAGTTCCTGATATATGATTCCAAGGTCCGCAAGCTCGACAAGTCAGAGGAATTCCAGGCCCAGCAGGAGAAGCTCAAGACCCGGTTCGAGGAAGCCGCGAAGCGCTGACAGGGGGCAATTGTAGGCCGTAATGTTGCGAGAATGGCAACCGGGACTATCCGCGTGGAACAGGCCGTTCTCATCGCTGCGCTGGCTCTCAATTTTTCCCTCCCCGCGTCGGCGGGCGAAGGGCAGAGCGATGCTTGCCGCCAATGCCACCAGGACGAGGATAAGGGGGATGAGGGAGCCCGGCGGCGATGACCCTCGATCCGTTCGACGCGCAACGCCTGCCCCGCTGGGCCGCCGCCGTGGCGGTCTGCGGACTGCTGATCCTGGCCGCGGCCTTCTGGAAGGACGTGATCGGCGGCGCGCCGGGGCACGACGAGGTGCCCGAGCTCCAAGCTCGTTACTACGACTCGGCCACCGTCAGGAAGGTGCGCACCGAGATGACATTCGATGGCGCGCCTTGCCGGTCCTGCCACGAGGGAAAGGAGGCCTTGTCGGGCAACCCCGACAAGAAGGGCATCTTCCACGAGCCCATCAAGCTCCAGCATGGGCGAAACCAGCATTGCTTCAACTGCCACCACCGGCTGCAGCCCGCGAACTTCTCGAACTTCGATGGGACGCCCGTCACCCTCGCCAACGTCCAGTTGCTCTGCGCGCGCTGCCAC
>MGUO01000084.1:3759-11276 GCA_001800015.1 Elusimicrobia bacterium RIFCSPHIGHO2_02_FULL_57_9 | reverse complement strand
CGCCCATGGCCGCCGCACCGGCTTTTGGGACGCGGCCAAGGGCGGCCCGAAGCCTACGGTCTGCATCGCCTGCCACGATCCACATTGGCCCGTGTTCAAGCCGCTCACCGCCTCGCCGCCGCCTCATGTCAACCCGCGCAGCCACGCGGCGCAGGAGCGTTGATGGCCGATTCGGACGAGGGCATATCCCGCCGCGCATTCCTGAGCGCCATGGCCGTCAGCGCGGTTGCCGCGACGGCCGCCGCCTTGGCGCCCCTGGCAGGCATCGAGGACCTGCCGACTCTCGAGGAGTTCCTGCGCCAGCATTACAAGGAACTGACCCCGGAGGATAAGCAGGCGATCATGGAGCGCATCGCCGAGAAGGTGGAGGATGAGTACGGGATCCGTCCAAACGTAACCGACCCGCAGGCGATGGCCGGCGTGGAGTTCGCCTACGCCCTGAACATCGGCCGCTGCATCGGCTGCCGCAGGTGCGTTTACGCCTGCATGAAGGAAAACAACCAGTCGCGCAACCCGCAGATTCAGTACATCCGGGTGCTCCAGATGCGCAAGGGCTCCATCAACGTGGAGAGTTCCGACCACGACTATTCGGGCGAGGTCCCCAAGGACGGGTTCTATTACATGCCCGTCTCCTGCCACCAGTGCCGCAAGGCGCCCTGCGTGAAGGCCTGCCCCGTCCAGGCGACCTGGCAGGAGCCCGACGGCATCGTGGTCATCGACTACAATTGGTGCATCGGCTGCCGCTACTGCATGGCGGCCTGCCCCTACTTCGCCCGGCGATTCAACTTCGAGAAGCCGCAACTGCCCAAGCAGGACCTGAACCCCGAGATGGGGCTGTTGTCGAACCGGCCCCGAGCGAGGGGCGTGGTGGAGAAATGCCACTGGTGCCTGCACCGCACGCGCAACGGCAAGTACCCGGCCTGCGTCGAGGTTTGTCCGACCGGTTCGCGCAAATTCGGCAACCTCCTCGATGCCGACAGCGAGGACGCCCAGATCATCAAGACCAAGAGGGTCTTCGTCCTTAAGGAAGAGGTCGGGACCCTGCCGCGATTCTACTACTACTTCAACGTCTGACCATGACCGATGACTTGAAAGATTTCGCCGCCTTCGCCAAGCACGGTCTCGGCGAGATGATCGAAGGGGACTGGCGCTACTACCTCTGGATGAGCGCCCTCTTGATGGTTTCGCTCTTGGGCTTGAACGCCTACTGCAAGCAGTTCGCCGCAGGGCTTACGGTCACCGGACTGACCGATCAGGTCTCCTGGGGCCTCTATATCGCGAACTTCACCTTCTTGGTGGGCATGGCGGCGGCGGCGGTGATGCTGGTGATCCCCGTCTACGTCTACGAGAACGAGAGCCTGCACGACGTGGTCATCTTCGGCGAGCTGCTGGCCATCGCCGTGATCGTGATGTGCCTGCTCTTCGTCATGGCGGACCTGGGCCGCCCCGACCGTTTCTGGCACATGCTCCCCGGGATCGGCAAGTTCAACTGGCCCATCTCGATGCTGAGCTGGGACGTGATCGTGCTTCACGGCTACCTGTTTCTCAACGCGCACATCTGCGGCTACCTGATCTATATGAAGTACCTGGGGCGCAAGCCAAAGAAGATATGGTACGTCCCCTTCGTCTTCGTCGCGATCGTCTGGGCGATCAGCATCCATACGGTGACGGCTTTCCTGTATGTCGGCCTCGGGGGCCGGCCGTTCTGGAATTCGGCGATCGTGGCGCCGCGCTTTTTGGCCTCGGCCTTTACGGCGGGTCCGGGGTTTTTGATCCTGACGCTCCAGGTGATCCGGCGCGTGTGCGACTACCGCATCCCGGACAAGGCGCTCTTCATGCTGCGCGACATCGTACAGGTCTCGATGATCATCAACATCTTCCTTCTATTCTGCGAGCTGTTCAAGGAGTTCTACACGGACTCCGAGCATGTCGCTTCGGCGATGTACCTATTCTTCGGGCTCCACGGGCATCATGGGCTGGTGCCTTGGATCTGGACGGCGATGGTGTTCAACGCGGTCGCGCTGGCATTGCTGATGATGCCTGTTTCGCGCAGCCTCAAGTACCTCGACGCGGCCTGCCTTCTGGCTATCGTCGGCATCTGGATAGAGAAAGGGATGGGCCTGATCATCCCCGCCTTCGTCCCCACGCAGTTGGGGCAGATCGTCGAATACCATCCGACGTTGAACGAGTGGCTGATCTGCGCCGGGATATGGGCCTTCGGGCTGCTTTTGTACTCGGTATTCCTGAAGATCACGATTCCCGTCCTGACGGGCAGGCTTGGCCGCTTCGTTGCAGGTAGAACAGAGAGGTGAATTTATATGCTATCCAATATCGGCTACGGTGAAGTGCTGTTGCTTGCGGCGGTCGGCCTGCTCCTGTTCGGAGCCAAGAGGATTCCCGAGGCGGCCAGGGGTTTGGGACGAGCCCTAACCGCCTTTAAGGAAGGGTTGCGGGACGTGCCTCGGAAGGCGGACAAAGCCGACGATGACGTGTCCTCATGACTTTAATCAATAAACCTATATTTTTTCAGTATTTTAATTTTCCGAGCTAAGCGCAATACTGTTCACTTAAGACCTCTGAAAGTTTTCGCGAAGCGAAAACTCCGGCGCGTCAACGCGCCGATCCGTTGAAATCTGTTTTAAACGGTTATTTGCGAGCTTTGGGCTCGCGGCTTTCGCCCGGCAAACAACCGCCGGGACGAAAGCTTCAAAAAAACGCTTAAGTGAACGGCATTGGAGCTAAGCGTCTCTTCCGTTAGCTGAGCCTCAAGCAGAGCAGTTTCCCTCCACCGGTCATCTGTGGTACAATGGCACGCTTTAAAAAGCCTTGAAGGAGTCGTGCCATGAGCGAGAACGCGTGCTGCGGTTGCAATGCTTGGGAATGCAAGATGCGCAAGATCGTGGCGGTGCTTGGATCGTTGATCGTCGCGGTGTTGGGCTGCAGCGGCCTGGGGTTTTTGATGTCGCCCCTGGTCCAGAAAAAGGACGAGGGCTGGGTGGATGTAGGCTCCTTGGACGCCTTCAAACCCGGCGTCCCGGCGCATGTGCAGTTCGTGCAGCGCAGCCGGGATTCCTGGGCCGTCACGGAAAAGCGCTCGGCCGCCTGGGTGGTGGCCACGGATGGCGGCAAGATCACGGTTTTTGACCCTAGATGCCCGCATCTGGGCTGCCCCTACCGCTGGAACATCCTTGACAGGCGTTTCCAGTGCCCGTGCCATACCGCGGCTTTCACCCTGGACGGCGCGCTACTCGGCGGCCCGAGCCCCCGGGCCTTGGACCAATTCAAGAGCAAGGTTGAAGCCAACCGTCTTCTGGTTTTACCCACGCCGGTCAAAGAACACTCATGATAACGCTCCTCGATTGGCTAAGGTCCCGCACGGGCTTTGACCAAGTCTGGAAGGTTCTCTTCGAGCGGCATGTCCCGGAGACTTCGGGCCTGACGGCCTGGCTCTACACCCTGGGCAGCGCCTCCTTGTTCGTGTTCACGGTGCAGTTTATCACCGGCTGTCTCTTGGCCATGAGCTATGCGCCCACGCCGGATCATGCCTATGACTCGGTGCGCTTCATCAGCGAGCAGGTTTTGCTCGGCCGCCTGGTGCGTGGCCTCCATCATTGGGGAGCCACCTTCATGGTCGTCATCGTGGTGCTCCATTTCTCCCGGGTCTATTTCATGGGGGCCTATAAATTCCCCCGGGAAGCGACCTGGGTCAGCGGGGTCTGCCTGCTGCTGCTGGTCATGGGCTTCAGCTTCACCGGCTATCTGCTGCCCTGGGACCAGAAAGCCTATTGGGCCACCGCGGTGGGGACCAATATCTCCGATCAAGCCCCCATAGCCGGCCCGGCCATTGCCGCTATGCTTAAGGGCGGGCCGGAGATAGGCGCGGCCACGCTCACTCGCTTCTTCGCCTTCCATGTTTTGGTGCTGCCCGCTTTGACCGTGCTGCTCATCGGCTGCCATCTCTTCCTGGTGGTCTGGCATGGGATCAGCGCAGCGCCCTTGCGGCGCGACGGGGGCTCCCTATAAGCGGCTGGCACGAGGAGTATCTCAAGGGCTACAAGCAGCTCAAGGAAAAAGGCAAGCCCTTTTTCCCGTACGCGGTTTTCAAGGACACCCTGGTCGCGGCCCTGATTCTGGCCGCCTTGGTCGGCCTGGCCCTCTGGAAAGGCGCGCCTCTCGAGGAACTCGCCGATCCCGCGGATTCCACCTACAACCCGAGGCCTGAGTGGTATTTCCTATTTCTGTTCCAGGCGCTTAAGTTTTTCCCCGGAAGCTTGGAGGCGGTCGCGGCCGTGGTCATTCCCAGCTTGCTGTTGCTGCTGCTCATCCTGGTTCCGTTTCTGGACCGGGGCCCCGAGCGCCATCCCCTCGACCGCCCTCTGTGGCTGTGGCTGGGAGTCCTGGCCGCCGGTGGGTGGGGCTGGCTCACCTGGGAAGGTATTACCAGTCCCATGAGCAACCCCATCATGGAGAAAGACCCGGTCGTGGCGAGCGGCCTGCGCCTCTACCGCGAGCTTAACTGCTCCTACTGCCACAGCTTGGGGGGAAAAGAAGGCCGCGTCGGCCCGGACCTGAAGAAGCAATCCTCGCAGAAGAGCGGGCAATGGCTGGAGCGGCATCTTCGCGATCCCCAGTCCGTCAGCCCCGGCTCGCTCATGCCCAAGCTCAACCTTCTCGATGAGGAAATCAAGTCCCTGGTGGCCTACATCAAGTCCCTGGGAGCAGGGGCGCCTCACTCGGATCAGGCCCCCCGGCTTTTCGCGCAGAGTTGCGGCGCCTGCCATCGCATCGGCAGGAAGGGGGGAGACAGCGCTCCGGATCTTTCCGCCATCGGTTCGGCGCGCGACAAGGCTTTCCTGAAGCGCTACATCGCCGACCCCGCCTCGGCCAACCCGCAGGCGGCCATGCCGGGATTCAAGGACCAGCTGACCGACGTCCAGATCGAGGACTTGGCGCGCTATCTTTCCAGCTTGCGTTAAACAAAGATAACGCACAATAAAGTTCGGACTTTGCCGTAAACAAGCGCTCGAGCGCAAGCGCCCCCGCAGGGATTCTACGCGAAAAGACTCTTATTGAATATGTCGATAAGTATTTCACCCAAGCAGATGCGCTGGATCTTCAAAAGCAAGTCGAAAGATATGTGGGCTGGATTCAATCTCTTTTGAATATCTGACGGTTTTCTACTAGGCGTAGCGCGGATACTCGGGTTTATACTGCTTGGCGTAGACGGCGGCAAGCAGGTCCTTGGGCCGCGGTTCGCCGGCCAGGTTCCTATCGTAAATCACCTTGGCTGCCGCCGCGGCGATATGCGCGGAGACCTCTCTAATTCGCCCTAGAGACGGCATGAGGCAGCCGCTGGCCAGTTCCTCCTCGCAGACCATCCCGGCCAGTGCGCGGGCCGCTTCCGAGAACATCTCGTTGGTCACCCGCCACGCTCCCGTCAAGACGACCGCCATGCCGACGCCCGGAAATATGTAGGCGTTGTTGCATTGGCCGGACACGAAGGTTTTGCCGTTTAACTTGACGGGGTCAAAGGGGCTGCCGCTGGCGAAAATCGCCCGGCCCTCGGACCAGCCATAGGCCTGCTCGGCGGTGCATTCGGAATTGGCGGTGGGGTTGGAGAGCGCGAAAATGACGGGGCGTTTGTTGAGGCGCGACATTTCCTCGACAATGGCCTTGGTAAATTGCGCCGGCTGGCCCGAGACGCCGATAAGCGCCGTGGGCCTCAGGGCCGAGACGGCCGAGGCCAGGTCCTTGAGGGGCTTGTGAGCGTGGGCATAGGGCCGCTTGTGCTCTTGAAGGCCGCCGCGGCTTTTTTCAACCAAGCCTTTTGAATCCACGAACCAGCAGCGGGACATCGCATCCTGACGGCTTAAACCCTCTGAAATCATGGCGGTGACGACGAGATCGGCGATTCCGACTGCGGCCTCGCCCGCTCCGTGGAACAGGAGGGTTGAATCGCCAAGCGGCTTTCCGGTGATGCGTCCGGCCGACAAGAGCGCGGCCAGGGTGACGGAGGCGGTTCCCTGGATGTCGTCGTTGAAACAGCAGGCCCGATTGCCGTACCTGGTGAGCAGGCGGAAGGCGTTTTGATTGGCGAAGTCCTCGAATTGGATAAGGGCCTTGGGAAAAAGCGCTTGGACCGCGGCGATAAATTCGTCGAGCAGGGCGTCGTACTCCGGTCCCTTCAGGCGCCGATGGCGGATGCCGAGATAGAGCGGGTCGTTGAGCAGGGTCTCGTTGTTGGTCCCGAAGTCCAGGGTGATGGGAAGGGTCTGGGTGGGGGGGACTCCGCCGCAGGCCGTGTAGAGCGAAAGTTTTCCGACGGGAATGCCCATCCCGTTGGCGCCCAGGTCGCCGAGGCCCAGGATGCGTTCGCCGTCGGTCACCACGATGACGCGAACGTCTTTGTGCGGCCAGTTGCGCAGGACGTCCGGCATCATGCCCTTATCGGCGGCGGTGAGGAATATTCCGCGGGGGCTGCGAAAGATATGGGCGTAGCGCTGGCAGCCGTGGCCGACCGTCGGGGTGTAGACGATGGGCATCAATTCCTCGATGTTTTCCATCAGCACCTTGTAAAAAAGCGTCTCATTGCGGTCGAGCAGGGCGATCATGTCGATGTATTTTTCAATCGCCGTGGCGCGGGCGCGCAAATTTCCCAGGCTGCGCATCACCTGTTGATCGGGGCTGGAGACGGCGGGGGGCAGAAGCCCCAGAATGCGCAGGGCCAGCCTTTCCTCGCGAGTGAAGGCGGTCCCTTTATTGAGAACGGGATTTTTGAGCAGGTCGATGCCTATTTTGGGCGGCAATTTAACCGGGGCCGGGGTCTTTTTCTGGGTCTGGTTCAGCGCCATTGGATGTTTCTCCTTGGAATAACCACGTAGCAACGCTTCTGCCATGGCTGCTTTGTTGCTAGAGAATTTTACCATATGGACAACAGCCCCCACGCCGCCGGCGCCGGGGCCCCTCAACCGGTCGATTTCTCCGCGGCTCCCTTTTTGGTGATTTGGGAAACCACGCGCTCTTGCGCCCTGGCCTGCAAGCATTGCCGCGCCGATGCGATCCTGCGCCGCGATCCCGATGAATTGACCACGGCGGAGGGAAAAAATCTTCTCGACCAGGCGGCCGATATGGGCACCCCGATTTTTATCCTTTCGGGCGGCGACGCGTTGATGCGCGAGGATCTAGAGGAACTCGTGCGCCACGGCAAAAACCGCGGTTTGCGCATGGCGACGATCCCGGCGGCAACCGCGCTGTTGACGCGCGAGCGCGTGCGTGCGCTTAAAGAGGCGGGCCTCGACCAGATGGCCTTGAGCATCGACGGGCCCGACGCCCGGCTTCATGACGGCTTTCGCGGCGTTGTCGGCTCCTTCGCCAAGACCTTGGAAGGCGTAGCGCTGGCCCATGAGGCGGCCGTCCCTCTACAGATAAACACTTGTTTTGCCGCTTGGAACTATCCTTATCTGGAGGAGCTCATCGCCCTGGTCAGATCTCTGGACGTGGTGTTCTGGGAGGTTTTT
>MGUO01000084.1:0-3753 GCA_001800015.1 Elusimicrobia bacterium RIFCSPHIGHO2_02_FULL_57_9 | reverse complement strand
ATCCCGATGGGGCGGGGCCAGACCATGCAAAGCCTTTCGGCCGAGCACTTCGAGCTCGTTTTCGAGAGGATGCGCCGGCTCAACGACCAGGAGCCTTTCATCGTGAAGCTGACCGAGGCCCCGCACTACCGGCGCTTCGTCATCCAGAAAGAGCGCGCCAAGGGTGGGCGGGCGGCCGCTGCCGGCGCCGAGGTCAGGCGCGTTCTGGCGCGTCCACGGGGCGTTAAAGGCGCCATCGGGATGTCGCCCCAGGCGGTCAACTCGGGCAAGGGCTTTGCCTTCATCGACTACCGCGGCAATATCTGCCCCTCGGGTTTTCTTCCCATCAGCGCGGGCAATATCCGCGCTCAGCGCCTGGCGCGGGTTTATCGGGAAGATCCACTTTTTCTCAGCCTGCGCGATCCCGGGCGGCTGAAAGGCAAGTGCGGACGCTGCGAGTTTTCCGCCGTCTGCGCCGGCTCGCGCGCACGGGCCTATGCGATGACGGGGGATTATCTGGCCGCCGATCCCTTCTGCGCCTACGAGCCCTGAGAGAGGGCTTGCCAGCGGCGATCCGTTTCCCGCTGGATGGCGGCTTCATCTTCCGGCGAAAGCCTCTTAAAACGGGCCTGCGGCCTGAGAAAATCTCCCACCGGCTTTCTTTTGGGCGTGGGGACGTTGATTTTCAGGCGGCCGTCCTCCACCTCGTAAAGCGGGAATATCCCGGTCTGCACCGACAGCCGCGAGAGTTCGATAGTCAGGCCCGGGTCGTATTTCCAACCCGGCGGGCAGGGCGCGTAGATGTGGATGAAGCGAAAGCCCCGGATGCGCCGCGCCTTGGCGAATTTGCGGACCATGTCCTCGGCATAAGCCGGCGTGGCCGTGGCGAGGTAGGGGATGGCGTGGGCGCGCAAAATGGCGTCGAGGTCTTTCTTCGGCCGCGGGCTGCCGCCCTGAGCGGGGGTGGTCGTGGTCCAGGCGCCGGCGGGCGTAGCGCTGCTGCGTTGTATGCCCGTGTTCATGTAGGCCTCGTTGTCGTAGCAGACGTAGATGATGTCCTCATCGCGCTCGGCCGCTCCGGAAAGGGCCTGTATCCCGATGTCGAATGTTCCCCCGTCGCCGGCCCAGGCCATGACCTGCGTTTCTTTGTCGCCCTTTGCCTCCAGGCCGGCCTTGACCCCGCAGGCCGTCGCCGCGGCGGCGGCGAACGGGCTGTGCAAAATCGGCACGCCCAGCGAGCTTTGGGGCGCCGCCCCGGCCAGAATCGTCCAGCAGCAAGCCGGCATCACCACGACGGTATTGGTTCCCAGGCCCTTAAGGGCGTAGCGCATGGAGATCGTGGAGCCGCAGCCCTGGCAGGCCACATGCCCGCTGGTCATCGTCTCTTGCGCCGGTATCGAGGGCTTCATCGGGGGTCCTCCATCCAGACCGGTTCCACACGCGCTGCCCCGGGCTCGGCGCGCTTGTCGGCGGCTTCCAGCCAGATTTCCTCCAGGAGCTCCTGGGTGATGTCGCCGCCGCCTAAGCCCGCGATGAAGCCGTAGACGGGCGGCGGGGCCGGATGGGGGTAGAGCGCGGCCTTGATCTCTTGGAAGAAAATTCCGCCGGTCCCCGGCGAGCAGTTGCGGTCGACGACGGCCAGGGGCGTTTGCGCCTTGACAAAGCGGCGCAGGGCTTCGGCCGGGAAAGGCCGGAAGGCGCGCAGGCGCAGAAGTCCGGCGCGGCGTCCGCGCGCGCGCAGGGCGTCGACGGCCTCCTTGGCCGTGGAGCCCGGCGCTCCGGAGGCGACCAGGAGCGCTTCGGCGTCTTCGCAGCGGTATTCCTCCCATAGGCCGTAGCGGCGGCCGAAGATCCGCTCGAATTCGCGGCCCGCGCGCTCGACCAGCTCGATGCTGCGGCGCAAGTCGCCGTCCAGGCGCCGGCGCAGGCGGATATAGTCGCGCGGCCCGGTCAAGGATCCGAAGGCCAAGGGGCGCTTGACATCGAGTTGCTGCCGCGGCTGGTAAGGGGGCAGGAAGCGGTCGACGTCTTCTTGGGCCGGCACATCCACCGCCTCGTAGGTGTGCGAGAGCACGAAGCCGTCGAAGACGACCATGGCGGGGATGGCCGCCTGCTCGGCGATGCGGTAAGCCAGCAGCACCGTGTCGAGTATCTCCTGGTTGTCCGAGCAGTAGAACTGCATCCAGCCGGTGTCGCGCTGGGATAAAGAATCGGTTTGATCCGCCCAAAGGTTCCAGGGGGCGGCCAGGGCCCGGTTAACTTCCACCATGACGACGGGAAGCCGGGCCCCCGAAACCCAATGCAGCAGTTCGTGCATATAGGCCAGGCCTTGGGAGGAAGTGGAGGTAAATGTCCGCGCTCCCGCCGTGGCCGCGCCCAACAACTCGGCCATGGCGGAATGCTCGGATTCCACGCGCATGAAGCGTCCTTTGAACCGCCCCGAGGCCTCCATTTCAGCCAAGAGCTCGACGGACTGGGTCTGCGGGGTGATGGGGTAGGCGGAAACGACGTCGACCTTGGCCAGGGCGGCCGCTACGGCCGCGCAATGGTTTCCCATGAGCACCTTCCTCATGAAGCGTCCTCGGGCTGAAATTCGATGCAGGCCGGCGGGCATTCCTCCACGCAGACGCCGCAGCCCTTGCAGTATTCCATATGGATCAGCGGAACCTTTTGCGTCAATTCCACGCAGGCCTCCGGGCAGAATTTCCAGCAGATCAGGCAGCCCGTGCAGCGCGCGGGGTCGATGATCGGTCGCAGGTTGCGCCAGTTGCCGGTGAGATTCTCGGCCATGGAGCGGTCCGAGACGATGACGTTTGGCGTGCCCGGCGCTTCGTCTTCAAGCCGCGGCATGGTTTGTCTCTCGGCAGTATTCGTAGGCCCGGCGCGCCGCCTCCACGTTTTGTTCGGGCTTCTCCGGGACGCTGGCGCGGATGGCCGCTTCCAGGGCGGCACTATCGGCAAGGCCCGTGACGGCGGCCAGGGCCCCGCAAACGGCGGTATTGACGATGGGGCTTGCGGCCGAGCCCAGGCCCAAGGACAGGGCGATTGCGCGCGCGGGCACGCAGATCACGCGCGCTTCGCTCCAGGCCGCGGCCGCTTCCTGCGCGGAATGTTCGGTATTTATAAGGACAAGGCCGGAGGGCTTAAGCCCCTTGGCGATTTCCGCGCTCTGGCCGATGGTCGGATCCAGGATGACGACCACGTCCGGCTCGTAGATTCTGGTGCGCAGGCGTATCTTGCCTTTGGAGACGCGGGCGTAAGCGGTCACGGGGGCGCCGCGGCGCTCGACTCCAAACTCGGGCATGGCCAGGCATTCGGCTTGCCCGAAGCGCAGGACGGCCTCGGCCAGTATCTTGGCCGCCAGCACCGTGCCTTGTCCGCCTCGGCCGTGAAAGCGAATTTCGACCACGACAATACGCTTGCAACAAATTGGCCGCAGGAAGAAATGTTGCGTAGCATCGCAATGTGAGTTCCGCGCCGCGCCGGGCCGCCTCTCAAAAAGAGCGCCGCTGCATTTTCAAGAAATCCCTTATGGGCCGGGGGGGGGCCGCCGAGGCGTTTGATCTGCTCTTCGCCCAGATCCGCCCGAATTTTTATGCCGAGGGAAACATCCTCTTCTACCAGGGCAACGAGCCGTTGTGTCTCTATTTTTTGTGCGCGGGAGCCGTCAAGCTCGTGCGCTCGGAGTCTTCGGGGCGCCAGAGGATCGTGCGGGTGATATCGGCGCCCGACATCATCGGCGACAGGTCCTTGATCGCCGGCCAGCCTTACGCG
>MGUO01000083.1:4501-10826 GCA_001800015.1 Elusimicrobia bacterium RIFCSPHIGHO2_02_FULL_57_9 | reverse complement strand
GCTGGCGGTCTGCGACAAACAGTCGGCGTTCGAGGACATAGCCGCCGAAGCCGAGGCTATGGCCGCGCTCATCACAGAACGCCTCGAACGGCTAGACCAGCGCTTAAGCTATCTAAGGTCCCACCCTTTTTTGCAAAGCCCCTGGCGTTTGTATGAGGAGCGCGTCCGGCGCGTGGATGAGCTCTCCCTGCGCCTGCCCGAGACCATACGCCAAAGCCTGCTCCACGCCCAGAAAGATCTGGAAATCCAATTAAGCAGGCTGGACGCCTTCAGCCCCCTAAAGGTGCTGGGCCGCGGCTATGCCATCGCCGAAAAGCTGCCCGGACATGAGATATTGCGCTCTGCTCGGCAAGTGCGCCCCGGGGACCGGGTTATGATCCGACTGCACCAAGGCCGAATTCGCTGCGAGGTTAAAGATGAAGAACAACAATAAGAAAGAAACCTTTGAGAACTCCCTCGACACATTGGAGAACCTGGTTCGCCAGCTTGAGTCCGGCGACAAAGGCTTGGAAGAATCCCTGGCATTGTTCGAAAAGGGCATCACCCTGGCCAAAACCCTCACCAAACAGCTCGAGGAAGCCAAGACCAAGGTTGAAGTCCTTACCAAGGAAAACGGCAAGCCATCCCGCAAACCCTTTTGCGAAAACCAGTGAGTCGCGGAATATTGACAGCCCGCGAAAGCGGGGCCATACTTAACGCATGGGCTCCCGCCGTCTCTTCCTGCTGGCTGCCGCCGGAATCTGCCTGCCGCTTCTCTTTCACAACGCGCGCGGCGGCGAACCGGAAATCGACGCCGATCCCCTGGTAAAACTGCCGTCCGAGGAGGACGAGCCGCCCATCCACAAACCAGTTCTTCGCGAAAAAAAAGGCCTGAAATTGGTCAAAAAGACCGCCCACGTTTATCTCTCGGCGGATCAGGGCGCCGGCACGGCTGAAAATCCCCGCAAATGGTATGTCAGCGTATTGTCGCGCCCGCCGCGCGGCACATTCGCCTTGGAAACCGGCATATTCGAGGTATTCAACAAGCCCGGCAATGACAGACGCCCGGCATTCCCCTCGGCAAATATCCATCTAGCCAACCGGCCTTTCAATTTCGACAAGGACGACCCCCAAAACTCGATAGACTTCCAGCTCTGGATATACCCCGAGCCAAGTCCCAACATGGAAAAAGGGCTGTATGTGTTCAAAAGCGCCGGATCGCCGGGAGTGCAGCCCCTGCTCTGGTGGGGAATAGAGGATTCCAAAGCTTTTAGCGAAGGCACCCCCGAAGAAATCGAGCGCAGGCTGGCCGCCATATTCCCCGGCAAATGATAAAATCGCCAGAGTGACTGCTCCGCCCCAGCCGGCACCCTCTCCTTCACGAACCTCTGTATTTTGGGTCTGTTATAACAGACCCAAAATACAGAGGTTAAAAAAACGACGCCTGGCCTACAATGTCCCTAAAAGTTATCCACCAACGCCTTTTAAAAGACGTTTGTGTATAACTTTTTCCGCCTTCTTCTTGCTATCTCCCTCATATGCCGCCGCTAAAACGCTTCTTGACCGCGCGATCGCCTTGGATCTAAAAAATCCCCGGGCCATCCAACTCGATCCAAAGGACGCCGAGGCGTGGATAATCCGCGCCCAGGCCGGTGAACTGATGGAGCTTTCCGCCGCCGCGCTGCTGGCGGACTATAAAGCCGCCAGTGAATTGGACAGCCGTTTTACCCACGACTATCAGCAGGCCCTGCAGCGCTATAAAAACGCCAAGCCGGCCGCTGTGACAGGGCAGGCTTCGCCACCGAGCAGCGAGAGCGCCGCGCACGGCTCATGAATTGGGTCGAAGTCCCCTTCCAAGTCCAAACGCCGCAACACGGCCTGCGCGTGGACGCCTTCCTGGCCCAACGCCTGCATCGCTATTCCCGCCGCCAGGTTCAGCGGCTTATCGAGGACGGCAAGGTTTTTCTGCGCGGCAAAACCGCAAAATCCTCCACCCGCGTCGCCGAGGGACAACCGGTTCTCATCCGCTATCCCCGCCGCGAGGAGCCTCCGTCAAAATACGAAAGCCTTCCGGTTATCTACGAAGACAATGATCTGCTGGCCGTCAACAAACCAGGCGACATGCTCAGCCATCCCACGGATAAAATCGTGCTTAACGCCGCAACCTCCATCCTGCGCCGCCAATTCCCCGGCCAGAAACTGCATCTGGTTCACCGCCTCGACCGTGAAACCAGCGGCGTTCTGCTTCTGACTAAAAACCCCGGAGCGGCGCGCGGCCTAACCGCTCAATTTTATGCGCGGCGAATTCAAAAAGAATACCTGGCGATCGTGGCCGGGAAAGTGCCGTGGGAAAGCAAGATCGTGGACGCTCCAATCGGCCGGGAGGGCGGGAAAATCAAGGTCAGACAAGCAGCCGGCAGCGGGCAAGCGGCGGTGACCGAGTTCCAACGCTTATCCGCAAACCACGAATTTTCGCTGATCCGCGCCCTGCCCAAAACCGGACGCTTGCATCAGATCCGCGTGCACCTGGCCTCGCTCGGCCATCCCCTGCTGGGCGATAAGCTCTACACCGGCTCAGGCGAGCTGTACCTAAAGGCCGTACGCAAAGAAATCACCGGCGAAGATCTAAAAACCCTCGGGGCTGAACGCCAGATGCTGCATGCCTTTAAATTATCCCTCAAGCATCCCGGCACAAAAAATCCACTGACATTGACGGCCCCTCTGCCAGCCGATTTTCTATCCCTTGGGGTAACGGCTACTGGGCTTGAGGGCGGGAGCCCCGCACTTCTTCCAGCTTGCCCGCCGCCCCGATGTCCCGCCAATAATAGCCGTCGCAAAGGAAGGGCTGAATATGCTCGCCCTGACCGGCCAGGCGCAGATAAGTCTTATTGATGGAAAAAATCCCCGTTTCGCTCATTTTGGGAAAGATCTCGGGGGAAATCACATGAATGCCGCAAAACGCCAGGCGCTCGGCCTTCGGCCTTGGCTGCCCGGCCCATTTCTGGCGCTTTTCGGACACGGACTCCCAGCCGCATAAGCGGAGCTTTTCATCGAACAGAAGATAGCGCCCGCTTTTTCTATCGGACTCCGCGGCCAGGGTGGCCAAAGCGCGGAATTGGACGTGAAAATCGTACATCATCTTCAAATCGATGTCGCTGAACACATCCACGTTATGCAGGAAAAAAGGCCGGCCATCATCAAAAAAATAGGAGGCTTTTTTTAGGCCTCCCCCCGTGTCCAAAAGCTCGGTTTCCCGGGAAAACTCGATGGGGATGCCGAAGCTCTTCTTGGAATTCACGAAATCGACGATTCGATCCGCCAAATGAAAGACATTGATGATAATCTGATCAACCCCGGCATCCATCAAACGCCGGATCACCAACTCCAGCATGGGCTTGCCCTCCACCACAACCAAGGCTTTGGGGAGGGATTCGGTGAGCGGCCGCAGCCGGCTGCCCACGCCGGCCGCCAGGATCATGGCCTTCATCTATTGAGCGGCCCCTTCTTTTTGCTGCTCGCGATGCCGCACTTTCACGGCCACATGGTATTTCGCGCGCAAATGCCCGGCTAAGCGCTCGGCGCAATAAACCGAGCGGTGCTGGCCGCCGGTACAGCCGAAGGCCACCATCAAGTCCGTGAAATTACGGGTCTGATAATTCTCAACGGCCGGGTCCACCATCTCGCAGACGGCCTTCATGAAGCGCTCCAGGGCCGGCTGCTGTTCCAGGTATTCGATCACGGCCTTATCCTTGCCCGTTAACCGGGAAAACTCCGCCTGTTGGCCGGGGTTGGGCAAGGCGCGGCAGTCAAACACATAGCCGCCGCCGTGCCCTTTATCATCGGCGGGCATGCCCTTGTGATAGGAAAAGCTCTCGATGCGCACGGTCAGCTTAAGGGAGGCCTTGCCGAATTGCCGCAAAGCCGAGGAAGCGACCATGCGCTTAAAAATCTGCATCAGCGCGGGGAGCTTGACCGGCAGCTCGGTGGTGCGCAGTTGATGCTCCAAGTTGCGCACGGCGTAAGGAATGCTCTGCAGGAAATGGGGCTTGCGCTCGTAAAAGCCGCGCAGGCCGTAAGCCCCCAAGGCTTGCATGATGCGCACATAGACATAGCCAGGATAATATTTCATGAACTCGTCCCGGCTGATTTTTACGGCCTGAGAAACCGCTTCTAAATAATGCCGCAGCAATTCGTCGCGCAGCTCAAAAGGGATATCGGCCTTGGCGTCGAATAAAAGCGAGGCGATATCGTATTGCAAGGCGCCCTTGCGCCCACCCTGATAATCGATGAAATAAGGCTTGCCGTCCCTGATCATGATATTACGGGATTGAAAATCGCGATAAAGAAAAAAGTCTCGCTCGGCGGCCAGCAGAAAGTCGACGAAATGCCTGAAATCGTTTTCCAGAGCCTGCTCATCGAAGGGGATATGGCTCAAGCGCAGGAAATAATACTTGAAATAATTCAAATCCCACATCATGGACTGCTTGTCGAAACTGCCGCGCGGGTAGCACAGCTTGTAATTCAAGGTTTTGCCGGCCTCAACTTGAAAACGAGGCAAAATGCGCGCCACCTGCCGGTACATGTCGATCACGGACTGGGAGAACCCCCCGCCGTTGCGCTGGGCCGAAAGCATCTCGAATAGCGTGGTATCCCCCAGGTCTTCCTCCAAGTAAATCCGGCCCCCCGGGTCTTCGGCGTAAATCTCAGGAACCGGCAGGCCGCCCCGGCGGAAATGCTTGGAGAATCCCAGAAACGCCTTGTTTTCCTGCAAGTCCTGGTTGCTGGCGCCGATCACGCTGCGCTGGCGGCTGGTGAGGCGGAAAAGCTTGCGCTGCGAACCGTCGCCCTCCAAAGGCGCCGCGGTTTGCACCGCCTCGCCAAAACGGGCTTTAAACAGGCTTCTGAGCGCGTCTACCATCCCCTAAGTATAAGAAAAAAACAAATGCTAAGATACTTGGCCGTGGAAATAGATTCAAACATCGAGCCCGAGCTTAATCCCCGACGGGAAGGGCTTTGGGTGCTTTGGGGAGCGACGATGGGCTTGCTATTGCTCGGCACAGCCGCCCTCATCGCCTGGCTGCAAGGCGAGGGCTGGACTTCGTTTGTCAGGGCGCCTTTCCCGCTATGTTTCTATAACAAAAATCTGATGTGGCTGGACTACTATTTCTTCTTTGTCTTGATGGTGGGTTTCGGTTTTCTGGCTGCGGCGCTTTTGCTTATCCGCTTTGCCTTTTACCCGCGCACCGACGGCTTCTACGCCGCATTCGTCGGAACCATCTGCTCGTCATTGGCCGGGATTATACTATTCTTGCGCGTCTGGGCCGTATTGCGTTAGAAAAACCCCAGGGAATAGCGCGGCTCAGTAAATTTTCCGGATTGCTTCCTTGTCGCCTTCCCCTAGAATCCTACGGGTTCTGTCGCCGGACCGCAAGAAAGGATAAAGGGCCGAACCGCACGCCGCGCTGTCCCGGACCTCCCCCAGGCCCAGGACAAAACCAAAAGCCGTGGTCAGAGCGCTTTGCACGTCATAGGACAAGGCAGGCAAAGGGCCTTTCCCCGTTGCCCAAGAGACTTCGGCATTGAGAGCAATATCAAACTCCATGAGCTTGCCCTTCTCCCGGTCGATGAGCAGCTGCACGGCCACCAAGGTATCCGATGAGAAGGGGGAGAGCGGCTGCCAGGAAACGCTATTGCGTCGATCATGCGCGAACACAGAGCTAAGAGGCTCAGACGATATGGCCCCCTCCAAGGCCGGGATGGCGCCGTGACGAGCCCATGCGGCCCAGGATGCCCGCAAGGCCGTTTGGGTTTCGGAAACGGAAAGCCGGGCGCCAGATGCCTCGAGCTCATAAGCCAGTTTTCCCGCCGCCTTATGCCCCAGGGTCTTAAACCCGCGATTTTCTTGGGGACAGACGCGCTGCGGCGCTTGGTCCGTCAGGACCAAGCGCACGCTGCGCCGCCAAAGCGCAGGCAGGGAGCTCGGGTAAACGGAAACCGAGTTCTCAATCTCAACAGGCTCCTGCGCGCGCAGTCCGCCCGCCAGAAACAGAATAATACCGAATAGAATCAATAAATGGCCTGAATCCCTTTCTGGTCGCCGGGGGCCAAGGAAGATTTAATCGTTTCACCGCCGGCAGCCGTGGGATTCATGGTCAGGTTGCAGTCGTTGTTATGCGCCGTGCCATAAACATGGCCGGCCTCATGGGTGGCGACGTTTCGGACATCAAACGCTCCGCCCGCCCCGCAGCTTTCAGCGGCTCCAAGCAGAGACCAGGAATAGTCGGTGTTAAAAGCCATGTCGAAATGAACTACTTTGGAAAAACCGCCGATCTTGGCCCGGGTGTAC
>MGUO01000083.1:2120-4482 GCA_001800015.1 Elusimicrobia bacterium RIFCSPHIGHO2_02_FULL_57_9 | reverse complement strand
AGGTGTCGGAACCGTAAAGGGCCGAGATCGGCGCCCAGGTGACGGCCTGAACCGCATCCAACGCGATTCCAGGAGCGGGATCCGCGTCGTTCTGGGTGGGGCGAATCTCGGGAGCATTAGGTTCCGCCACCCGCCAAACGCTGAAACTGTTGGCTATGGCCACGCCCACCGCCGAGCCCAGGCCGGAGCCCGCGGTATAAAGGGTATAGTCGATGGGATTAAACCATTTCACCTTTTCCAGGCTGTAATTGCTCCCATCGGAGCCGGGGCAGGAGCAGGCCGGCCCCGAACGGCCCTTCCCCTTCTGGTTTCGGAATATATGAGTGACCTTGACCAAGTCCGGCTTGCCCGGCACAGCTTCTTCCCAACGATCCGCCTTTTGATCCTGCCCATGATTCTGAGCCCATAAAGAAACGCCCGCCAAATTAACCCCGACCGCCGCCGCCATCACCGCCACAAACCGCGTTTTTTTACCCATGCCGCCTCCTATGGACTGTTCACCGCATGCCGCGACAGATATGTAACAGCAGAAACGCCGTGATTGTCAAGCGGGAAAATGGCATAATAAATAAACTCCCTCTGTGCCGCAGGAGGCTCTTATGAACATGAAATGGACCATGATTATAATTCTCGGGCTAGGCCTGGCCCCTCTTTATGCCGAAGGCCCGCCCTCGGCAACGACACCGCCTGATTCGCCGGCAGCTCAGACGCCTAAGCCAAAGCCGTCCAAGGTAAGCGAGCTGGCCGGCCGCTACAATGTGCCCGAAAAGGACGTCTCGGACCTGCGCGACAAGGGCATGGGTTGGGGCGAGATCAAACATGCTCTGGCCATCTCGCAAAAATCGGGCCAGCCTCTGTCCGAAGTCATGAAGCTGCGCGATTCCGGCATGGGTTGGGGCAAAATCGCCAAGCAGTACGGCTTCAAGCTGGGCGAAGTGGCGGGCAAGGGACACAAAATGGATCGCACACATGCTCCTGAATCCGCTCGAGAACATTCGCATTCCAACGGCCCCAAGGACCCCGGCTCCATCAACGGGCGCGGCCATGGACACGGTCACGGACACGGCGGACCGAAACACTGATAAGTTCGATAAGTTAGAATAAACGGCATGCGATCGTTTATTCTGACGCTTCTGCTGGGCTCAACAACCCTAGCGCGGAGCCAAGTCCTGCCTCAGATCCAAGGCCCTCGCCACCCCGGCGGGAAAGTAAAAATCATGGGTGGAACCGGCGCCATCCTGACGCTGGGCACGCGCGGCTACCGGCGCTTTGGCCTCTACGGCGACGTGTTATGGGAAAGAGAGCCGCTTTCCCCCTATGCCTGGGGCGAGTATGCCGTGAACAGAAACGCGCGCACCCTGACCCTGGGGGGCGGCGCCTGGAAGGATTTTGACAATGACTGGAGCGTCAAGGGCGGGCTGGGCTTAACCTTTGGGCGCTTCAAGGACTCGGATGAAAGCTCTCGTTCGGCTACGTTTGAAACCGGCGCTGAAAAGTATCTGGATGGAAATACCTTCGGCGGCGAATATCGTTTAACATCGGGGTCCATCGGCGGTTCAACTGCCTTTAGCAGTAATGAAAAAGTCGTAGGGGACCATGTCCGCGGCAAAGCCGCGCGCTTCCAGCGCGCTGAGGCCGATCACTACAGCTACAACGAGTTTTCCGCCTATGCCCGGCTGCCCGCCGGCGAAACATTCATCGGCCTGCGCGCCACCCTGGGGCTTCCCTCATACTCATCGGCCGTTCTGACCGAAACGCTCAGCTGGACCATCCCCATCGTTCAAGCGCTCTCCACGCGGCTCTCCTTCTCGCTCGAACAAGGGCGGCAGAACAACGCCTACGTTTCAGCGGGGCTGGACTACCGCTTCCGCTAATTGATGTGGCAGGCCCGGCCACGCTTCTCGTTGTATTTCTGGTGATAGTCTTGCGCGGGGTAGAAGACGGCTGCCGGCTCGATCTTGGTCACGATCTCGTTGTTAAACCGGCCTAATTTGGCCAGTTGATCGCGGGAAGCCAAAGCCTGCTTTTTCTGCTCCTCGCCATGATAGAAGATCGCGGAGCGGTATTGGGCGCCCATGTCCGGCCCCTGCCGGTTAAGCGTGGTCGGGTCATGGACTTCCCAGAACCGCGCGAGCAGGTCCTCATAAGAGACACTCTTGGGGTCATATTCAACCTCGACGGCCTCAGCATGCCCGGTTTTGCCAGTGCACACCTGCTCATAGCTCGGGTTAGGCACGGCGCCGCCGGTATAACCCGCCCGGCTGTTAACCACGCCTTTGACTTCATCAAAAGCCTGCTGCACGCCCCAGAAACAGCCCGCGGCGAACACCGCTTTCTGCGTGGGCAGGGCTTTCTTGCCGAA
>MGUO01000083.1:0-2105 GCA_001800015.1 Elusimicrobia bacterium RIFCSPHIGHO2_02_FULL_57_9 | reverse complement strand
CTTAGCCAGGTATTCCACCGGCACGAAGCGCAGGGACGCCGAATTCATGCAATAGCGCAGCCCCGTGGGCGCCGGGCCGTCGTCGAAGACATGGCCCAAATGGGAATCCGCTTTCTGAGAGCGCACTTCGACCCGCTTCATAAAGAGCGCGCGGTCTTCCTTGGTAACAACATTATTTTTCTCAATCGGCTGGGTGAAGCTGGGCCAACCCGTGCCTGAGTCAAACTTGTCCTTGGAGCTAAACAAGGGCTCGCCCGAAATCACATCCACATAAATGCCTTCCTTGCAATTGTCCCAGTAGGCGTTCTTAAACGGCCTTTCCGTGCCGTTTTCCCGAGTCACGTGATATTGCTCGGATGTGAGTTTTTTGCGCAACTCCACCTCGCGAGATTCTTTTGTCTCCTTCATAGACCCTTGCCCCCTACCTCCCCCCATAAGCCTCCCCGCCAGCGCCGCCAAAATGAACACGGTCGCCGCCGCCCCGATCATTTTCACTGGGTTTCAATTATGGAGCAGCCTCAATGGGGTACTGGACCACGGCAATCAGCGAGGCCGCCGGCATTTCGGGCCTGAGACAAATTGTTTCCGCCTTTGCCCCGCGCCGGGCGATATCATCGATCAGCCGCTCGTAGGCATCGCGTCCCTGGACCGCCCTGGTGAGCCGGGCAACGGCTTGACCGTCCAAGAGGCGCCGGAGCGCGACCCGGACAATATGTTGGTTTTCCTCGTAGGAAGATCTGAACGAGCAGCTAACAACGCGTATCTTCATCCCGAGCCGTTCCAGCCCTTCAAACCACTTGTTCCAGCCGTTCACATTCCCCCGGAAAAAAGTTGAAAACTCACGGGGGGTCTCTCCCTCTACGGGAGCGCCCTCGACCGGCGGGATATCCGCCGTATTCTGGGAGAACAAGAGTCCGATGCCCGCGCTCGAAAGCGCCAGCACCAGGATTTTGGACGACCACCCTTTATGAATCATCATTGTACGGGCATTATATCAAAACGACGGAAGTCTCTGATGCGGATAACGGAGGGATGAGGAGCCACGGCTTTGCCGGAGTGCTTGTCCCCGACTAAAAAGTGGCGGCTTTGCGCAAACGCGGCTTGAAAGAGATTGATATGGGCGGGCTCATTTTCGAAGGCGGCCGTCACTGACCCCAGAGCGCGCAAACGTTCTATGCTCTCGGTCTTATATTCAAGATCGGGGGTATCGAATCGCGGTTTTAGGATGAGCGAATCCGGGGGGGGAAAGCCGCGGCCGGCCAGCGCCTTAAGGGTTCCCTCGCGCATGGTCTCGTCGCGTCCGGTCATATACACGACCGTAGCTCCACCTTCCTTAAGGTCTCGGCAAAAAGCCGAAGCCCCGGGCAGGGGCTCGTCTTCCAAAAGGTAGTCGTTCTTAAAAAAGCGTGCCACCCAGAATTCCCTAATAGCGCCGAGTTGGGGGGGCTGCGAAATCCCGCAGGCCTTGGCGGTATCGACGATCGAATAGCGCAGGGACGCTTCCTTAATGTCGCCCAGGGCTGCGGCCCAAACCTGTTCTTGAGATAATTCGCGCAGTATCCTAAGGTGCCGCTTAGCGGTCGAAAACAAGGTGTCGTCGATGTCGAATACGACCAGGGGAGAAAACCCGCCGCGAAAGCGCGCCGCGACGTCTTTTAAAACGTCGGTCAGCAGCTCCGCTTGGGAGGACACGGCCTCGATCATGTCGCGGCCTTTTTCGGCGCAGGTCTGGCGTTCCAGAGGGTGAGCATGAGAACGGCGCCGACGGCGGAGAAGGGCATGATCATAAAGGTCCAGGCGCCCCAGCCGAATTTATCGAGCATGGAGCCGAGAAGAAAGCCGGTCAAACCCGAAGCGATATACTGGACTCCATCGAGAAGCCCGGTAACCGTAGCCGCCGCTCGAGTTCCTCCAAAATCCATCGAGGCGGTTCCCGACAGCATGCCATGAACGCCGAAAATCCAGATGCAGTTAAACCCGATCAAAACGGCCGCCGCGGCCGGGCTGGCGGCGCGGCTAAGCAGCAACAGGGAGATGATTTGTCCAATGTAAAAAATAAACGCCACCGGCGGCCGGCGCGAATCGAAGACCTTATCCGAAAGGGT
>MGUO01000082.1 GCA_001800015.1 Elusimicrobia bacterium RIFCSPHIGHO2_02_FULL_57_9 | reverse complement strand
CAAGGCCGGAAACGTCGAAGCCGCAAAAGGCTCAAGCCCAAATTACCTGCAGTTCTACTTCGATATTTCCACGCCCACCACCCAGATCAACCGCCCCTCCGACGGCCAGTATCTCTCCTCCCTGGCCACCATCACCGTCCTCGCCTCGGACAACCTCTTGTCCGTCAACAGCGTTCAGAAAGTGGAATATTCCATCTACGTGGATACGGGCGGCTATTACCGCTCGGGATCTCGTGACTTTAACGCCGCCACTCAATACTTTAATCCCACCCTCTCCACCATGACGGATTTAAGCTTCAATTATTCCACCGGCGTTCCCTGGGTCACAGGAAGAAAATACATCATCGCCAGCCGCGCCTTAGACAAGGCCGGAAATCTTCAGGATATCTTTAACGCGCCCGTCAGCTCGGTCTCCTTCGTCTATGATATTACCCCGCCCGACGTCGGCGTCCTTGAGCCCAACGGGCCGCGCGAGGTCAATGTCCCCATCCTCTCCGGCACCGCCGTTGACCTGCCGGCATCAGGCAACCAGCTCTTGGACGGCGTCCAAGTCCGCATCCGCCAGGACTCTCCAGACATCGACTTGAACAACAAATTCAATAAGTACTGGGTTCCCGGAACTTTCTCTCCGCCTCAGTTCAACATCAACCCCACAGGCGCTGAGTGGTTCGAATCCGCAAGCGGCAGCAATTTCCTCAATTGGTCTTCCGGAACCTTCGCCCAGACTTTCTTCATTGACAATACTTCTTACAGCGTCATCGCCCGCGCCAGAGACAAGGCCGGCAACTATTCCGCCGTCTATGCCACCAACTCCTTCATCGCAGACCGCTCTCTGCCTTCCTCTTTTGTCTCCATTCCCTCTTCCAGCGTCATCGCGGGCATTCCGGGCGCCGCTCTCTCCGGAACCGCCAGCGATTCCGGTTTGGGAACCGTTCAGTTCAGCTCCATCGCCATCAAAAACTTAAATACAGGCCTCTGGTATGACAACGCCAACTTCTCGCAAGTCTCCATCAACTGGCTGCCGGTCGAACAGCCCTTCACCCCGGGCAATCCGGCCAGCTGGACTTATACTCTCCTCACCAACGCCAAACTCAGGAGCGGAACGTCCTATTTCATCGCCACCAAAGCCATTGACGACGTCTTAAATGAGGAAGGTTCCGGCGCGGGCAACCAGGGCACCGTGCGCTCCTCCACATTCTCCTATGATACGGACGTGCCCACGGCCACAGTTCAGAATCCCTTGAATCTGACCTTTAAGCCCCAAGGCTCCGTCATCGCCATCTACGGAACCGCCGCAGACTGGGTGAGGAGCGGCGCTCTCGCCAACAACGTTCAGCAGATTGATCTCTACGTCCAGCAGTCCACTTCTTCCCTCTTCTTCAACGGCGGCGCATGGATCGCCGGCCAGACAGCGGTCTCCATCTCCACCGCAGGCCTCCCATTCGGCGCCACCTGGGGCTATGCCCTCGACGAATCTTTCTTGAACCACAACGCCACCTACTACCTCTTCGTCAAAGCCAGGGACTTGGCAGGCAACGTCCAAACCTATTTCGGAATTGATCCTGCAGTAGGACAGAGCTCCATCACCTTCAACTACGACGTCGGCCAGCCCACAAGCGCCATCACCAGCATCACCGACAGCAGCTTCTACAGGATGCAGAACATCCCCGCGATCTCAGGAACAGCGGAGGACGAGACCGAAGGCGGCAGGGTGGCCGTCTCCAGCTACTCCATCAAAGAGGTCGGCGGCCAGTGGTGGAACGCGTCCTCCTTCACCTCCGCAAGCGAGCTTTACTATCCTCTCGCCTTTAACGGCGGAAAAAATTGGTCTGCTCCCATGATCTCGACCAACCTCGTGGACGGAAGAACCTACGGCGTCCGCTTCAGAGCCACGGACAAGGCCGGAAACGTCGAAGCCGCAAAAGGCTCAAG
>MGUO01000081.1 GCA_001800015.1 Elusimicrobia bacterium RIFCSPHIGHO2_02_FULL_57_9 | reverse complement strand
ATCTCCTCCCCGCAAGGCGAGCCTTTTATCCTGTTTTACGAGCTTGCCGGCCGCCGTGGCCGAGCCGCCGGCCGCAAGCAAAAGGAGATGGAGCAAAAAATCAATCTTAAGGGCCTGCCGATCTCAGTGCCCCGTCTTAGTTATTTTGGCTCTCCCTTGCGCATTTTGGACAACGAGGAGTTGGCCGCCGACCTGCTCGACCGTTTTTTCTTCCTCTCGGAACGCGTTTTTTCCAAGCGCCTCCATCTGCGTCCGCTGGCCAAACGTCAGGTCCGTTTTCATAATGGGATGACGTTCTATGATAATGATTCTGGTGTCGAGGTCCAGGACGCCTTCACTTTTCTTCTTAAGGGCCGGCGTATTGCAACGAGCCAGGACAATATTCACCGCTCTGATTACAAGTTGGGCGGCCAGTTCGAGTCCGGCGTTTATTATGACACCCCGAGCAAGGAGCTCGAGCGCCGCGGCCTGGCTTTGAGAGTTAAGTCCTGGCATCCCTTGCCGCGATACGGCCAGGTCCCGCAGGGCCCTTCGGCAAAGGGCGTATTCCTCAAGAAAGACCTCCCTTCGGACAGCGATGATCTCTTTGTGGCCCGAGAGGAATCCCATGTGGATATTCCGGTGAACGCCGGCGAGGATTTAATTCTCGCCGTCGCCCGATCCTTGCTCAAGCGGGAAGGCGTGGAGTTGGATTCATCCAAACTGCGCCCCATGACCGTGGTCGACAATTTCCGCTACGCCGTCAACCTGGCTTGGAAAGAAGACCTCTACTCAAGAAACAGCCGCCAAATCGGATTTATGACCATAGACTCCTTCACCCGCAGATCCGCCGAGGGCCCGGACGTCCCAAGCAATTCCACTATTCAGTTTGAGCTTGAGATTTTCCCCCCAGAGGAGCCCTTATATAGCGCGAATAAAGAGGAATTCGCGGCTTTTTTCAAGGAGCTCGAATCGGTGTATCAAGGCCGCCCGGAGCGCTTGCCCAAGTATCGCCAGCCGGTTGGCGATAAATGATTCGACAGGAGTCCGCGTTTTATATAAAATCCAACCATGAGAAAAATTTTTCTGATTGTCGGCGCGGCGTTTGTCGCCCTCTGCCCCGCCGCGACCGCCTGGGCCGGGACATTGGAAACCTCCTGGACCCAAGCCGATGCCTCCTTCAAGGCTGTTCCCCTCTCCAGCCTTTCCTTCAAGCCCGCGCGTTATGTCGGCGTGAGCGCGCAGCTCGCCCTCAATGGCTCCGGCTTTATTTCCCGGCCGCCTGGTTATGTCACCATCACTTTGCGTGGGCAAACTGATATTCAGGATTCCAGCGGCCGTATACGCAGCGGGTTTCTTAGCGTCTCCGAGAACGCCTACGTTTATGTCAGTGGAGGCATGGTCTCCCACTGGGTGCGGCTCAATACCTACGTCTCTTTTTACCAGGATGGACGGCATGTGGGGAGCGCCTGGGTCAGCGGAAACATTCCGGTTTCCGGCTACCTCTCCGGCAATTGGCTCAGCCTTTCTGGTTCCGGCGCTCTTTCCGGCAATCTCTCAATAAGCGACTAATCTTGGCCTTGACAGGGGCCTTAAGGCCTAAATAAATAAATTCCAGGGGCCCGCTAATCAAAAATGGGCGTGAAATTTCTCAGGATAAGGCGAATAGGAACTCTCTAACTACCTGCTTTCCCCGGCTTGGGGCGCTCGCCATGAATCACTTTCCAGCCCGGCTTTGACATCTGTCCCGTATAACAGTCAAAAAAATCAGCGGCCTCGCTGTCATTAGAGAACAATTCCACCTCGTGGATGGAGATGTCCTCTTGACCCGTAAACCTCCACCCCAGGACTGAAGACGGCGGAGATTGCTTGAATCGAGACCAGCGCTCTTGCAAAGACAAGGGGGTTATTCCGATATAAAGCTCTCGGAGGGTGCAATTATAAAATTCATAAACCAGCGAGGGCATAGGCCTTGAAAGCGCGGGATGTCGGCGAGGGAGTCCGCTTATAAAGCTTAGCCCTGG
>MGUO01000080.1:13799-14781 GCA_001800015.1 Elusimicrobia bacterium RIFCSPHIGHO2_02_FULL_57_9 | reverse complement strand
GGCAAGCACCGCCAAAAGCGGCACCTCATCAATAAGCGAGGCAATCATCCGCGCTTCTACGCGCACCGCCCTTAGGGGGGCGTAGCGGACTCGGATGTCTCCAACGGGCTCGGCGCCCTGGACCGCTAGGGGGAGTAGCTCGATGCGCGCGCCCATCCGGCGCAGCGCGCGGAAAAAACCCAGCCGCGTGCCATTGAGCAGGACGCCGCGCAGCGTTATATCAGAGCCCGGGATGATGGCGGCGGCCGCGGCCAGAGCGGCCGCCGAGGAAGCATCGCCGGGCAGCGCAAGAGCCTTGTCCGAACGTAGCCGCGCCGCTTTGAGGCGGATGCGCGAGCCCTTTCGTTGCAGGCAGCCGGGGCTTAGATATTCGAGGATACGCTCGGTATGGTCCCGCGTGCCGAATGGATCGATCACGCATGTCTCGCCATCCGCCCATAGTCCCGCCAGCAGCAGAGCGGATTTTACCTGGGAACTGGGGACGGGCAAACGGTAAGAGAAAGCCGACAGCGGCCGCCGTCCCCTCACCCGCACCGGGGGACGCTGCGCGTCAGTCAATTTTATCCGGGCGCCCATTCGCGAGAGCGGATCGGCCACGCGGCGCATCGGCCGCGCCGAAAGGGACGCGTCGCCGGTAAGGACCGTCTCGAAAGGTTGGCCGGCCAGCAGGCCCATCAGCAGCCGCATGGTCGTGCCGGAGTTGCCGCAGGGCAACTGCGAGTTCGGCGCTCGAAATCCATGGAGCCCCGTCCCGCGTATCTCCATTTTGCCGCCGTCGCGGCGCAAATCCGCCCCCAGCAGCCGCAGACAGAGGCATGTGGACAGAACATCCTTCCCCTCCGGGAAATTGGAGAGCCGGAGGGTTCCTTCGGCCAGGGCGCCCAGGATCAGAGCCCGGTGGGCGATGGATTTATCGCCGGGGACGTTCACGGCCCCTCGCAGCGGCCGTGCGGCGGGCAGCTGCGCCAAGGTCATGGCGCGC
>MGUO01000080.1:8819-13792 GCA_001800015.1 Elusimicrobia bacterium RIFCSPHIGHO2_02_FULL_57_9 | reverse complement strand
CGAGATCAGGCGGCCCAGATCGCCCGTTAATTTGCGGAAGGATTCCAAATCCAGGCATTGGTCCGCGTCCGACCAGGCTTGAGCCGGGCGCGGGTGCACCTCAACGAGGACTCCGGCGGCCCCGGCGGCCACGGCGGCGCGGGCAAGGGGAAGCACGTAGCGTCTTGCCCCCGTCGCGTGGCTTGGGTCGGCCATGACAGGCAGATGCGTTTTTTCGCGAAGGACCGGAATGGCGCTGATGTCCAGCGTGAAACGGGTGGAAGGCTCGAAGGTCCTTATCCCCCGTTCGCATAAGATCAGGCCGGGCCGCTCATGTCCCGCGGAGAAACGGCCCAGCAGGACATATTCAGCCGCCTGGAGCAGTTCGTCCAGGGTCGCCCCAAAACCCCGCTTGAGAAGAACAGGCTTGCCGGAGGGATGGCTTCCCGCCTTAAAGAGAAGGGGGAAATTTTGCATGTTCCGGGAACCCAACTGCACGACGTCGGCATATCTTGCCACCAGGTCTAGGTGCTCGGCATCGGTGGCTTCCGTCACCACGCTCAGGCCGCTTGACTTGCGGGCCAATGCCAGCATTTCCAGCCCGCGCCCGCCCAGGCCGCCGAAGGTGTAAGGCGAGGTCCTTGGTTTGAAAGCCCCCGCCCTAAGGGCCGTAGCCCCGGCCTCCCGGAGTGCCGCGGCAATCTCGCTAATTTGCGCGCTTTCCACGCTGCAGGGCCCGGCGATTATGGCCAGATTCTTGCCGCCTACCCGAGCCCCCCCGGGAATTTCGACGATGGAATCCGGTTGATTTTCCCCGCGCCGGGCGAGGCCTTGGCCCCGAGCCACCACCATGAGACGCCGGACCCCGGCCATGCCCTCTAAAGTCTCGAGAAGGCCGCGGCTGACGGGACGATCCAGGCGCACGCAGATAAGCCTTTGCCCATGCCAACGGCAGCGGGGATCCGGATTGCCGTTGATGCCAAGTTCCCTGAGAACCTGCCGGGAAGAGCGATGGATTGCCTCCCCGTTGAAAGCCACGATGATGGAGGAGTCTTTCAAGGGCTTCATGGCAGGGCCACCGCCTCTATCTCCACCTGCAGTCCGGGGCGGCACACATCCGCCGGCACGGTGACGGCCGGCAGCGGCGCTCCCAGCCGGCTCATTGCTTTGCGGCAGGCTTGGAGGGCTTTTTCAGACTTGTAGAAAACAGTGGCGCTACAGATATCCTTCAAGCCGGCTCCATTTTCCCGGAGGATGGCGGCGATGTTGTCGATGGCCTGGAGGCTCTGCCCTTCCGGGTTTCCCTCGCACAGATTTTCTCCGGTGGGCGCAATGCTCGCGGTTCCCGACACATGGAGAACGCGCCGGCCGGCTATCGGCAAGGACACGGCGCGGGAGAAGGCCGAACCGTAGGAAAAGGCGGGCCCTTGGCGGCCGCTTTTAAGTATGGGGCGCGCCCTTGAATTATCCAAAGGGCTAAAAGCAAGAACGTCCATGTTGCACTCCTCATCAAGGCTGTGGCCTTGGATCCCGGTGCTGGCGGGAAAGATTCGAACATTGCCGCCAAAAAAATCCGGCCGGGCGTATAGCGCGTTGCGGACTCCATTGAACTGGCCGTACCACTCAAGGATGCGGCGGATATATATCCATGTCCGGATGACCTCGGCATACCGGAAACCCTGGGCTGATAGGGCGCGGCGGGCGTTGAGAAACATCCGTCGGGCTTGCGCGGCCGGCTTAAGCGGGATTCTTGCGCCCGGCGCCGCGCCGTGGACCGAGGAAATATGGAGAAGCCGAAATTCCGGGCGCGTCCACAGCCGGCCGCGTATTCCATTAGGGCAAGCGACGCTCGCCACGGGGGCCCCCTCTTCGCCCTCGCGGCCAACGCCCCAGACCTGGATGCCGGACCACTCGCGTCTGTCTGACGGCCGGCCCTCGATATAGGTGAAAGGAAGCGCGCTTTCCAGTCCCCATGTCCGCAAGGCCCGGCTTCGCATTTCCAGTATCCGCCGCCGCGCGCGCCCCAAGCCGTAAATTCGTTCCGAGAGAGGCTGGACTCGGCGTTGAGCCAAGACCTGCGCGAGCTTCGAAAAAATCCGCTGCGCCGATTCCAACGACCCAAGTCCGTCCGCGCAGCCGGTGAGGAAATACTCCTGAAAAGGTTTTTCCCGCGGCACGCGTACGATGAGCCTTCCGCCTCTCATAGGAGAGGAATTATATAACAATATCGCCGTTAGGGGCGGTTACAAGCGAACTCCATCGCTTCTTCAGTTATTTAAGCATATCCCAAAGAGAAATCTTCTAATGATGAAATTCATATTGTACAATCAACACTATCGCCGAGGTAGCTCAACGGTAGAGCAAACGCTTCGTAAGCGTTAGGTTGTGGGTTCGAATCCCATCCTCGGCTATTGACTTTTTTATATATTCATGTCATATTATATGTAATGAAAATAGATTCCATCCTGGCGAGAGAGGAGGGAGGCGCGCTTTGGTACAAAAGGCGCGGCGACCGCTCCCGCCGCGCCTGCACGGTCTCGGAAGCCGTTAAAATTCTAGGAAGGACCCGGCGTCAAGTTTATCGTTATATCGAGGATGGAACTTTACCGGCTTTAGACAAGTTCCTCGGGGAATGGCTGCTTGATTTTTCCTCGGTGGAGCAGGCGGCCGCCAGGCCCCTGAGCCGTCAACCCCTTCCCGAACATCTTGGAGTATTTTTCCCGGAATATTCGCTTTTAGCCCTTAATGCCGGGCGCGACCGTGTTCTTATTATGGCGCGGCTTTTGGATGGGGGGGGGATGGGCGCGGTCCGCTGGCTGTTCAATCGTTATAAATTAAATGAGCTGCGCGTCTTTCTGAAACAGGAGGGAAAGCGTCTGCTTTCCGCGCGTTCCCTGCGCTGGTGGAGCTTGGTTTTGAATGTTGAACCTCGGGCGCTGCCTTCTTGGCGGGCGGCGGATCCATGGCGCCGGATGCGGCCGTGAAGTGGCATGAAGAGGTTTTGGACGCTTCGGGCCTTGAGGCGGCCGGACGCCTGGCAAAAGCCGCCGGCCGGGATTTTTATCTGGCGGGAGGAACGGCTTTGGGGCTGCGTGTAGGCCACCGTATCTCTTTGGACCTGGATTTATTTTCCGCCGATAATAGATTGAATGAGAGCCAGAGAGAGGCCCTCGTTGATCAACTGAAAGCTTCAGGGCCGATAAGCATCCAAACAGCGAAGGATGGAACCTGTCATTTCCTTCTTAAATCAACCTCGGTAAGCATTTGCCATTATCCTTACGTCCTTAAAGCCAAGACTGATGTTTGGAGAGGGCTTAAGGTAGCTTCCTTTGACGACATAGGCGCGATGAAAGTCAGCGCCATTATAGGACGAGGCCTGAGAAAGGATTTTATTGATCTGCGCCGGATCTGCGATGAGATAGGATTGGAAAAGGTGCTTGCAACCTGCGTCAAGAAGTTTTCCGATTCGCCGGACTTTTTCCTGCAGGCGGCCCGGGCTTTGGTCGACTTTAACGACGCTGAAAAAGAGCCGATGCCTCGCCTCCTGGAGCCTTTGGGTTGGGAAGATATCAAACTCTATTTTGAGAGCGAAGCCCGCAAGGCCTTCAAAAAGCGCCTTTAGGCCCGACACCTTGCGATTAAATATGCTAAAAATAAAGTGATGGATCAGCCGGCGCCCCCGAGTTCCGCCGCGGGATTGAAGAAGCCTTTTATCCTGGTCGTTGATGACGACGATATCCAGGCCCAGATGGTTTGCGAGTTCCTGGAGCAGGCCGGCTACCGCGTCACCACGGCCGCCGACGGCTGGCAAGCGGTGATTCAGGCCGAATCGGTCAAAATCGAGCTTATCGTCAGCGACGTGATTATGCCCGGAATGCAGGGTTCCGGCATCGACACTTATAGAATGCTGCGGGCGTCGCATTATGTGCGCAAGGACCTGCCGCTTATTTTTATGACCGGCTCCCGGGACGTGGTGAAAAAACATATGAGTGAAATAGCCAGGGATCCCAGAGTGCGCATTCTATATAAACCGCTGGATTTGCCCAAGCTCAAGGCCGC
The DNA here is from genome assembly GCA_001800015.1 of Elusimicrobia bacterium RIFCSPHIGHO2_02_FULL_57_9. GTDB lineage: Bacteria > Elusimicrobiota > Elusimicrobia > UBA1565 > UBA9628 > O2-02-FULL-57-9. The sequence continues at coordinate 9,754 of MGUO01000080.1, read as the reverse complement.
TGTCACTGAATTGATCGGGCGTTAGTTGATAGAAAAACCTCTGAGCATAGTTGTTTTAACCTATAAGCGTTCTGCGGCTCTGCGACGCTGCCTGGAGAGCCTTAAACGCTGCCGTGCCGAGCAATATGCCGAGGTCTGGGTCGGCTGCAACGGTTTGGATCATGGCCAGGACCGGCTCATTGATGAGATCGGCCAAGCGTTTCCTTGGGCTAAGATGGTCAAATTCAAGCGCATGCAGCCCGGTTCGGCCCGCAATCAGATGGTTTTGCGCGCATCCGGAAGCGTGATTTATTTCTTAGATGACGACGCGGTGGTCCCGGAGGGTTTTATTTCGCGGGTCCTGGCTAAGTTTATAGAGCATCCCCGCGCTCCCGCGATCGGCGGTCCCAATTTGGCGCCGCCGGATTCAAGCGCTTTTCAAAGAGCCGTGGATTGGCTGTTTCGCTCCCCGCTGGGCGCAGGCCCCGTTCGGATCAGATATCAGCGTCGCGCAGGAGACAGGGTTTTGCCGGGCTGGAGTTTTACGCTCAGCAACCTGGGGGTGCGGCGGGAAGTATTTTCCGTTTACTCGATTCATTTCCCGGATTATTGCGTGACGGCCGAGGAAAACCTTTTCCTTTATAACGTCGAGCGGAAGTTGGGCCCTGCGGTGTATAGCCCCGATCTCTATGTCTACCATGAGCGTCGCGGCACGCTGAAAACTTTTTGCCGCCAGCTGTTCGGCTACGGGAAAGGGCGCATGCAAATAACGAAATCGACGCCCGCTTCCTTGCAATTCGCGGTTCTGGTCCCGCTCGTTTTCGCTTTTTATCTGTTTTCTCTTCCATTTTTGCCTTGGCCCCTCGGCACTTTGCCCTTAGGGCTTTATGGAGCGGCCTGCGTTCTGGAGGCCGCGCGCTTGGCGGTTTTAGAAAGGGATTTTCGGGCCGCGGGCC
>MGUO01000080.1:8023-8801 GCA_001800015.1 Elusimicrobia bacterium RIFCSPHIGHO2_02_FULL_57_9 | reverse complement strand
CCTTTATTCCATCTCTCCTATGCGGCCGGTTTGCTTTGGGAGCTTGCCGCGCCGCGCAGGCGTCTAACCCTTCCCGCGCCGGCGCGGGAGGCTGCGGAAATGGCCGCAGAGAAGGCATGAACGGGCGCTCCTTTTGGCCGCCATTGCGGTATTGATTATTTGCCATAAAAGCACTACGGCTTGCCAAAGATGTCGCAAGTATTTTGTATAGCCGCGCAAAATACTTGCAAGTGTTTTGCATGTTTGGGTAAAATGACATCGGCATGAAAACAGTCCGCCGCTATCTCGCCGAACAGGTTCTGGCCGATCTGAAGGAAAAAATGGTTTTTGTGGCCGGCCCCCGCCAAGTGGGAAAGACCACCATGGCCCGCTCGATGCTTCAGGATACCAAAGGCTACCTTAACTGGGACATCCGCTCGCACCGGGACCTGATTTTGCGCGAGGAATGGCCTGGTGTCCCTCTTCTCGTGCTGGATGAAATTCATAAATTTAGAAAATGGCGCAACATGCTCAAGGGCCTTTTTGACCAATATCGGGGAAAGATGCGGATTTTAGTGACCGGCAGCGCGAGGTTGGATTACTACCGATTCGGCGGGGATTGCCTGCAGGGGCGTTACCATCTTCTTCATTTATATCCTCTCTCCGTCGCGGAATTGGGGCTTCAAACGCCCCAAGAATTTAAGACCCTGCTCTCCTTGGGGGGATTTCCTGAACCATATTATGGCGGATCTCAGACCACGGCTCGCCGCTGGTCCCGGGATTATCGCAGCCGTCTGCT
>MGUO01000080.1:0-7971 GCA_001800015.1 Elusimicrobia bacterium RIFCSPHIGHO2_02_FULL_57_9 | reverse complement strand
CAGATGATGATCCGGCTGCCGGATTTGGTGGGCAGCCCTCTTTCGATTAATGGGCTGCGGGAGGACCTCCAGCTTAATCATCGCACGGTCGCCCGCTGGGCCGGCATTCTTGAAAGAATTTACGCCATTTTCCGCTTGCCGCCCTTGGGGGCGTCAAGGATTCGCGCGGTGAAGAAAGAACAGAAACATTACCATTTGGACTGGACCCTGCCCTCGAAAGACGCGCAGCGATTTGAAAATCTGGTTGCCGTTCACCTCAAAAAATGGGTGGATTTCGAAGCGGATGCCAAGGGCCGGGAGTTGGAGCTTCGCTATTTCCGGGATGTGCAGGGCAGGGAGGTGGATTTCGTGATCGTCGAGAACCGCCGGCCGATACGCTTTATCGAGTGCAAGTGGGGGGATGAGGACGTTCATCCCGCGCTTCGTTATGCCAGCCGGCGTTTCCCCACGGCCGATTTTTGGCAGATTACGGCCGTCGGGACCAAGGATTTTCAAACCACCGGCGGCATCCGCGTCTGTCCGGCGCTGTCGTTGCTTCGCCGGCTAAAATAAATATGAATGAGTTGAGCCTGGATTTTTACGGCATCGCCGCGATTCTGCGCTGCGAAGACGCCGCGGTTTTCAATGAGTTAAGGGAAGATTTCAAGTATTTTATTTCAGACTACGCTCCCGCGCGGGAAATCCCCATTTCATGGGAACTAAGTCTCTGCGAGCCTCCCAAATCAGAGCTGCCGCTCGGCCTGGCGAGCTTGCGCCTGCGCGACTACAAGGTCTATGATCGCGGCAGGCTTCGGCGGATCGTCTACGATGACAACGCCCTAGCCGTTTATGATTATCGGGCGCGCCGGGGCCGGATTTATTGCGGCGATTGCCGGCGCCTGCATGAGCTGGCCTATCTGGCCGTGCTTTCCCGGGTCGGGGAAGAACTGGACCTAAAAGGCCTTCACCGCATTCATGCCCTGGGATTTGAGCACAAGGGCGAAGCGGGCCTTGTCCTATTGCCGAGCGGAGGGGGGAAAAGCACGCTGGCCCTGGAGCTTCTTAAGCGGACCGATATAGGGATTATTGCCGATGACACGCCTTTAATCGGTCCGGATCTGCGCCTACACGCGTTTCCCTTGAGCTGGGGGTTTTTGCCCACGGCTGATTTGTCCTCGATTCCTAAAGGGATGATCCGCCGTTTTCAACGCAAGCATTATGGGGTTAAGAAACTGGTGGATGTGGATTTTTTCCGTTCCCGCATCAGCAGCGGCAAGCCCTTGCGCCGGCTTATCATAGGTTCTCGGCATTCAGGCCGGCCGCGCTTGGAGCGCGCATCCAGGCCGCAGGCATTAAGAGCTTTGGCCGTCCACTTGATTGCAGGTCACGGCATCGCGCAGATGAGCGAGTACATGCTGTCTTTAAATCTAACAAGGACGTTTAATCTGCTTGATATTGCATTCGCTCGCGCCGCCCTGGCTTGGAGAGTGGCACGCCGGACGCAGTTATGCCGGTTGATGCTCGGCCCCGATGCCCGGGCCAATGCCGGGTTTTTAGAGGATTTGCTCCGGTCTGGAATTGAGAAGGATTCTCCAGCAGGCGAACCCCTGGGAACCGCTAATGCGCGGCGATGAAATTTTCCGAGAAATATTGCCGAGGGAGCCTTAAGCGCCGTCGGGTTTCTTGACAAAACAGCATATGTGCTGTATAATATAAATGGGAATGCGTTGCACGCTCGAGTTCTATAAGACGATTAGAGGAGACGAACCGGCGCTAGCGTACATCCGAGCGCAGGTGAAGGTCCATCGGGCGAAGATCGGACGTGCGCTAAAGTACTTGGAAACCGTGGGACACTTGGCGAGACGTCCGCAGGTCGAGTACCTAGGGGATGATATCTACGAGCTCCGGGTGATTATCGAGCAGCATCAACATCGGCTGTTCTACTTTTTCCATGGCCGTTCGATTATTGTGGTTACAAGTGCTTTTTTAAAGAATGAAGGCAGGGTTTCACGGGTTGAGTTGGATCGGGCGCGGGACTATCGAGCGGATTGGCTGAAACGATTCGGAGGTAAGAGATGAGGGGAAAACGGCGAAAAGGACGTGGCACAACTCTCCGTCAATATTTACGCGAAGAGATGGAGGACCCGGAATACCAGCGTCTATATGAAGAGGCGGGCATTGAGCTTCGTGTCGCGCTGGAGATCACCAAGGCGCGCGAGGCGGCGAAAATGAGCCAACGCAAGCTCGCAGACGCGATCAAGACCAAGCAGCAGACGGTCTCGCGCATCGAGCGTGGGGCTCAGAATGTGACTATCGAAACGCTCGACAGGATCGCTAGAGCTTTGCACCGGAACCTTCAGGTGCGTTTTATATAGGAAGCGACACAAGGGCAAGTTAACGGTCGGGGATTATTCATGCGCGGGGATGAGTTTTTCCGCAAAATTTTACGTAAACAGGGAGTCGAATATGTCTTCGGAATCCCGGGACGCGAAGCTCAGGCGATCCGGCTGTGGGGCGACGGGCTGCGCTGGATATTGGTTCGAAACGAGTTCTCCGCCGCGATAGCCGCCGAGGTTTTCGCCCGATTAAAGGGCCGGCCCCAGGTCGCTTTCTCGACTTTCGGCCCAGGGGCGACTAATCTAACCACCGGCGTGGCTTCGGCCTTCATGGATCGCTCGCCCTTGCTCGCGGTTTCCGCCCAGGTCGAAAGGAAAGATTGCCTTTACGGCCTGACTCATCAGTGTCTGGACCAGGTTTCGCTCATGCGTCCCTTGGTTAAATTTGCCGCGCAGCCGCGCCGCGCCATGGATATTCTGCCGGCGGTCGAACAAGCCATGGCCGCGGCTTTGGCCGAGCCCCGCGGGGCCTCTTATTTAAGCATCCCTATCGATGTTTTCAGCTCGGCGATCCCCACTGGCCGCGCTCGGCGCCTCATCAGCGCCATGCGCCCCGCGCGCTCGCCCGCCGCAAGCCCGCCCGGCGCGACGGCCATGGAACGGGTATTTTCCGCGATTGCGAACAGCCGGCAGCCGATCATCGTGGCCGGTAATGAGATTATTCGCTCCGGAGCCTGCAAGGAGCTGGCCGCCTTTTGCGAGAAGTTTAATATTCCGGTTTTGCAGAGTCTGGCGGCCAAGGGGGTGCTGCCCGAGGCCCATCCTCTTAATTTCGGCCCCGTGAACCGGTATTTAGACGGGCTGCTGGGGGTAAGGGCGGTAGCGGGGGTATTTCAGCCGGCGGACCTTGTCATCCTGGCCGGGCACGATTTGGCGGAGGACGTTCGCCCCGAGCTCTGGGCGTCTTGCCGTGTTTTGCGCCTTGGACTAGGCCCGAATCCGGCCCCGCGTTACCTCAAGACGGACTTCGAAGCGGTGGGAGGGTTGCGGCAGATTTTGTCGCGGCTTCTATCGCCGCGCTATCGCTGTCCCCCCAAGCCCCCTCATCCTTTTTTAAAGATCTTGCGTGCGACGCGCCGGAAAGCCGCTCAGGGCAAGCATGGGCCGCGTTCCCGGCTTTTTCCCTGCCGTATCGTTTACGCCATCCGTCAAGCCCTGGGCCCGGAGGGGATATTCGTTTCCGATGTCGGCCTGCATAAACAGTATGCCGGTCTGTTCAGCGAAACCGTGATGCCTAATACCTTCTTATGTTCCAACGGCCTAGGCACATTCGGCTTCGGGCTGGCGGCTTCTATCGGAGCGCAATTGGCCCGCCCCAACCGCCGGGTGATCGCCCTGGTTGGAGACGGAGGCTTTCATTCCAGCAGCCAGGATTTGGAGACATTGGCGCGCTACGGCCTTCCCGTGGTCATCGTGGTTCTCTCCGACTCGGCTTTCGGCTTGATCAAGCACTACCGGCTGCGCGGCGGGTGGCCCGGGGGCCGGGAACTGGAGTTTTCGCGCGTGGATTTCCCCAAACTGGCCGAGGCCAACGGTTGCCGGGGGCTCAAGGTCGAGAATATAGCCGGCTTTCCCGCAGCCTTGAAGCGGGCCTTGGACAGCCGCCGGCCCGCGCTCATCGAAGTGCCGGTTTCCTACCGCCATCATTTTTAAGCATGGATTTCTCCCTATCCGAGTCTCAAAAAACTCTTCTTAAAGAATTTCGGAAGTGGTTGAGATACGAGTTTCGGGCATTTCGGCTCAAAGAGTTCTGGGATCATCCCAATCCCAGGAAAAGATGGGAGGCGCAACATTTCTGGCACCGCCGCCTGTTTGAAAGCCGTTGGATCGGATTGCATTGGCCCTGCGAATATGGGGGAAGGGGTGCCGGCGTTATTGAGGAATTCCTGGTGCTGGAAGAATTGGCGCGTCGCGGCATTTCCCCGGGAGTCAACGAAATCGCTATCGCGATGATCGGTCCCTTGTTTCTTCGGCATGGAACCGCCGGGCAAAAAGCCGCCTACCTCGGGAAAATATTAAGCGCGGAAGAAATTTGGTGCCAGGGGTTCAGCGAACCGCAAGCCGGTTCCGATTTGGCCGCGCTCTCAACCCGGGCTCAAGAGAATTCGGAGTCCTTCCTGATTAACGGCCGAAAGGCGTGGACTAGTTTCGCGCATCGCGCCGACCGTTGCCTGTTAATGGCCCGTACGGACGCAGGTGTGGATAGAAAGGAAGCGGGCTTAAGCCTATTTATCGTTGATATGCACGCTCCAGGCATCGAGGTCCGGCCTATCGCGCAAATTGACGGAGAAGCCGAATTCTGTGAAATCACCCTGGATTCGGTGTCAGTTCCAAAAGACCAAGTCCTGGGACCCGTGAATAGGGGCTGGGGCTTGGCTTTAGAAGCGGCCGGTTATGAAAGGCTTTCCGTGCAAGCGCTTTATCCTATTTTTCGAGGGTTTCAAGAGTTAAGGGGTCTATTGCGCTTGCTGCCTTGGGTGGATGGCAAGTTGTCGAAAAATCCTATTTTCCGGCAAAAATTTGCCCAATTAGCAATAGAAACCCAAGCTTTGCGTTGCACGGCTTTAAGGGTGTTGGCAAAGGCTGGTCCCGGTCTGCCCAACGCCGAATCTTCCCTGGTCCGGCTTTTTTCCAAGGAATTGGAAGGACGAATGGCGGTTTTCGCTCTGGAAGCCATAGCCGCCTCGGGCGAACAAAGCTTTCGACAGGGCAAGGTTGATTGGTTGAAACGGTTTTTAACCAGCCGGGGGGTAACCATAGCCCGTGGGACCTCGCAAATGCATCGCAATCTGATCGCCCGCCTGCTTCTGGGGCTTCCCGCATAAAAATGAATTTTGCCCTGAGCGAGGAACAGCGCTGGCTGCAAAAGAACGCCCGTGATTTCTTTGCAATAGAACGTCCCGTTGAATGGCAAGAAATGGCGAGGCAGGGGTGGCCGGGTTTGATATTGCCAGCTAAGTATGGCGGATTGGGCTTGGGATTTTTTGAATTGGCGCTGCTTATGGAAGAAATGGGGTATGCCCTGGCGCCGGGGCCTTTTTTTGCCACCGTGATTTTTGGAGGCTTGCCTATTTTGACGGCGGGCAGCGAACGGCAGAAAAAGTTGTTCTTGCCGCGTATTGCGCGCGGCGAACTCCAGCTAAGCCTGGCGGGTCTCCTCACCAATGAACCGGGCCTGATAATGAAAGACGAAGGACGGGGGTTTATCGTGGAGGGACAAGCCGCCGCGGTGTTGGAGGCGCAAGGTGCGGATTGGTTTGTGGTTTCCGCGCTCCGCGCGGGATCTGATCGCGAACATGGCGCTCTCTCCTTATTTTTGGTGGAAGGCTGCAACCCGAATGTCGTCATATCCAAACTCAATGGACCGGACCCAAGCCGGAATTTGTATCAGGTGAAATTCCAGGGGGCAAAAGTCGCCGCGAACATGCTGCTAGGCCGGCCCGGGCAGGGGCGTGCGGTCCTGCAGAAAATCTTGGCTTGCGCCCTGGCCGCCCTTTCCGCCGAAATGGCCGGCGCAACGCAAAAAATACTGGACATGTGCGTGTCCTATGCTCGGCAAAGGACTCAATTCGGCAAGGCGATCGGAAGCTTCCAAGCCGTACAGCACGGCTTGGCCGACATGAAAGTCACCCTTGAGAATTCCCGCTCCCTAGCCTACCATGCGGCGTGGGCTGTTGAATGCGATGCCCGCAACAACGTTGTCGCGGCTATGATGGCGAAAGCCTATGCCGGCGAAGTCTTTCTTAAAGCCGCGATGGACGGCGTTCAAATCCATGGCGCCGTGGGTTTCGCTTCGGAACACGGTATTCATCGCTACTTGCGGCGCGCCCTGGGTTGCCAGGGTTTCTGCGCTGACGCGCTTTCCCTTCGGGAACGCCTAGCTCGAGCTCTCTTGGATTAAGACGACCCAAAGGGCCTATATCGCAGCAGGTCCTTTGCCCCATGCGAAAAAGCGTCGGCTGAGTATCCTACTATCAACGGTGGCGTGGCGCACCCAGCCAAACCGTCCCCAAGGAGCCTACATGAAACGCAACCTAACGAAACACAAAATGGCCTCTCCACTGCTGGGAGCTATTCTAGCAGTCGCAACCGCCGGCGCGGCGCGGGCGGCTTATCTGCCCGATGCGGCACAACAAAATGCGATCGCCGCCCGCATGGCCCAATACCAGAAGACCTTCCCTGCGGGATTTATGATGCAGGTCGGCAATGCGCATGAGGCTGGGGAAGCGGCCTACTATTACAAGTTCGGCGATGATACCGAGCATTGGCGTTTGGAGCAATGGGAACCTTCTCTCAGCCGAGGATTCCGCGTCACTCTGTGGCGTTTTTATCCCGAGCGGGCAAATCGTGGGATATTCGACGTCAATAGCGGCGGGGAACAGGTCATCGAGTTCGAAGAGCCTGCGGCCAACACGGAAAACGGGATGGCCCAAGAAAACTACGCGAAATCCCTCGAAGTCGTAAAAAAATCGGAACGAGCTTGGCAGCTTCTGTTGACGGGGACTCCCAACACGGAACCCTTCCCCCTGAATCACGATCACGAGGGTTCGGACGCTGGGCGCTAAGCGTTTATAAATGTTCCGGAAGCCGGGGAAATTTGTTAAAGTTCATCCAAGCAACACCGGCGGGTTTGGAGGAATGAAGCATGAGGAGCGATGCCACGAGCAGGCCGCGGCTTTCCGCGGCGCAGACAGTTTTTTTCCGGCGCGAGGGGTATTTACCTTTTCATGAACCCGTATTAGGCTCCGAGCGCTTCGCAGCTCTTAGGGCGCATTGGGAAAATAGGATTAACAGCTTGGCCGCAGAGCCGCGACCCCAGGCTTTCTTTCAGCCTCATTTCGGCGACATGAAGCTTTTCGACTGGCTGCTCTGCGACGAAATCCTCGATCTTGTCGAGCCCATACTAGGGCCGGATATCGCCCTTTTTACCAGCCATTTCTTCTGCAAGCACGCCTTGAGCGGCCAGCGGGCGCCATGGCACGAAGACTCGGCCTACTGGAAGGGAATGCTCTCCCCGATGGAGGTCTGTGCGGTGTCGTTGGCAATCACGCCGGCCCGCCGGGACAACGGTTGCCTCAATGTTATCCCCAGGACCCACGACAACGGCTATTCGCATTACGCTCTAGTCGACGCGGACAAGAACATCCTGCCGGCGGAGATTGTCCCCGCGCAGAGGCAGTCCTCAAAAGCCGTGCCGCTGGAGCTGGATGCCAACGAGGCATCGCTGCGCGACGGGAGGCTGATGCACGGCAGCGAGGCTAACCCGACCGAGCGTCCCCGCTGGAATTTCGATATGTTCTACATGAGCACCCGAGTTAAATTCAACGCGCAGAGGCACGGCCAGTGGCATCAGATATATCTTGCCAGGGGGCGCGATCTGGCGGGCAATCGTTATGGCGAACCGGGCCGCCGCTACGACAATCCAGCCCGCTACAGCGCGCGCTATCTCGACGTTATGCGTCTGCGGGTCTTATCGGGCTTGGAAGCGCCCGCAAACCAGAGTTGAGCGCGAAAGGCTCAGCGGGCAATTTCCAGACGCCGCTCCAATAACCTGACGATACCGCCCAGGGTATTAAAATTCTGGGGATCGAAATCG
>MGUO01000079.1:5616-10592 GCA_001800015.1 Elusimicrobia bacterium RIFCSPHIGHO2_02_FULL_57_9 | reverse complement strand
GCGCGCGTGGGTCCTTTAAGCCCCAGAAGATCAGGTAAGGACTGAAGGCCGACGATAGCGTTTTCACCAAAATGGTGAAAAAAGAGGCCCAAAAATCGGGTCCGGTAAAATCGGCCGAAGCTGGTGGTTTTTCGATGGCTTTCGGACCGGCGCAGCCGGGACGAAAGCACGGCGCGACACTCCGGTCGCGCCGAGGCTGTTGTTAGTCGCAGAATCAACGGCAACGTTTGTGCGGGACAATGGAGGGCAAGAAGAAATAGAATACCCCCGAAGCAGGGTTCAATCTGACTACGGGGGCACTTCATGTTACTGAAAAATCTTGATGGATACAAACTCACGACGACGAAACAAGCGATCACGTCTTTTGCAGGGTTGCCGTTGCTATTGGGCATGGCCCGCAGCCTTGGGCTGGAAGAGAAGTTAAACGCCTTGCCGATCAAGGAACGCCAACGCGGTTATAAGCCCGCCGAGACGATTCTGACGCTGATGGGTTTATTGCAATCCGGAGGAAGAGCGCTTGATGATGTGTCGATTTTGCGAGGCGACGAAGGGCTGCGCCGGTTGTTGGGTGAAATTCCGGCGGCCAATACGCTGGGAGAGCTGCTGCGAAGATTTACCCTGACTACGGTTTTTCGACTTGGGAAAGTTCAATTGTGGCTGGCCGCTGCGGTGATCAAAGCGCTCAAGATGGAGTCGATCATCTTGGATATCGACGCCTTCTTCCTGGATTCGCAGAAATCCGACGTCGAGATGAACTACGAAGGTCGATGGGGATATAATCCAGTCGCCGTAACGTGCGCGGAGCTTAAAATGCCCATGGCCGGGTTGTTTCGCCCCGGGAACGCTTCACCGATGGCCAATCTGGCGGGACTGCTTAAGCGGGTGATAGCGACGCTGCCTGGAATACCCATTCGCGCGCGGTCCGACAGCGCTGGGTATCAAGCGAAAGTGGTGCGAGTTTTCCATGAGGCCGGTGTCAAATTCACGATCACGGCCAGGCACGATGACGGGGTGATGGAAACGATCCGGGCAATCCCCCAGAAAGCATGGGCCGAATACGAGGGTGGTGCTTGGCCAAACAGAAAGACGGAAATAGCTGAGACAGTTCATGCGTTTAGCGAAGCCAAAGACTTGCCGGCTTATCGACTGATCGTTCTTCGCTGGCCCAAGGAACAGCCCGAATTGTTCAACAAGGACCCCTACGAATATCATGCGGTGCTGACGGACTTTAATGATTGGGCAGCCGGGCTGGTGTTGCAATTCCACCGGACACGGCAAGATGGTTCGGAGAATGTGAACAAGGAGTTGTCTGGGGGCTTTGGATTGTCGAAGCTGCCCTGTCGGGAAATGACGGCCAATGCCGCTTATTTCCAGGTGGCGTTGCTGGCCAATACGGTATTCGCGGCGACAAAGCACCTGGTTTTGCCTGACAACTGGAAGCCGCTGACGATAAAGACGGTGAGATTTCGATTGATCCGATTGGCCGGTGTGGTAGCCCGACGGTCGAGATATCTGTGGTTGAAGATTCCACGGAATTATCCGTTTCAAAAGGTCTTTGAGGAGGCTCGATGGCGGCTATTAGGATTGTCGATGGAATTAGCCGTCACGTAAAGTTGCGAGCCAGCTTTTTTAAAGTCGTTAGCGAAAAATCTTCGGCAAGTCGCCGAGGATAAAGGAGAATTGTCCCGAAAAGGAAAAAAGAGATACAGCACCAGGCTGTAACCATCCATGAGGGGTGAAAGTCACCCTGGAGGATGAGAACGTCGGGTGGTAGCTACCCAGCGGACCATCGCGACAGCCGCAAAACGGAAGATTTTTTGATTTTCGGGATCTTCCATGGCCCCGCGTAGCACCATAAAAAATTACCTGAGCTTTTGGGAATCAACGTAAATACTGGAATTAATTCCTGAAATTACGTATAATTCAGGAATGATAAAGCGTAGTTTACGCCTGCCTGCAAAATATTCGGTGTTCTTATTTGGGCCCAGGCAGGTCGGCAAAACCCACCTCATCCGCCAAACAACTTCGCCCGACCTCTATATCGACCTGCTCCTTCATGAAAACTTTCTCCGCTATGGCCAAACCCCGGAAATTTTAAGGAAGGAGGTTGCGGCGATCGGCACGAAACAACCCTTGGTCGTGATCGATGAAATCCAACGCTGCCCGGAACTCCTAAACACGGTCCATTCCCTCATGGAAAGCGATCAGGCGCCCCGTTTTATACTGACAGGTTCCAGCGCGCGAAAACTCAAGCGTAAGGGCGCCAATCTATTGGCGGGCCGCGCCATCACGATGAGGCTGCATCCCTTCACGCATGAAGAGCTCGGCCAATCTTTTTCCTTGGAAGACAGCCTGCGTTTCGGGGATTTGCCCAAAATCAGCCTGGAAAAAAATCCTCAGGACAAAGCCCGGCTCCTACGCAGCTACGTCGAGACCTATCTCAAGGAAGAGATCCAGCAGGAAGCGATCACGCGCCACGTTTTAGCCTTCGCGCATTTCCTGGATTTGGCGGCCTTTGAAAACGGCCATGTGATCCATTTTTCGAATCTTTCCCGCGAGGTGGGCGTCGACGCCAAGACCATCCGCAGCTATTTTCAAATCCTGGAAGACACCTTGGTTGGGTTTCTTCTTCAGCCCTATGTCAAATCCATTCGCTCCAAGCTGGTCAAGCACCCCAAATTCTACTTTTTCGACCGCGGGGTCGTTTCCGCCCTGCAGAAGACGCTCTTCCAAGGGCTCGTTGCCGGCTCGCCTCCCTATGGGGACGCTTTCGAGCACTGGGTGCTTCTGGAAACCAGAAGAATTCTGGACTACCGGGAGAGGGAATACGGCTGCGCGTTCTTTAGAACGGCGGACGGAGCGGAAGTGGATTTGATCTTGAGCTCGGGCGAGGAGGTATGGGCTGTCGAGATCAAGGCCGGCAGCCAGCCCCGGCCTTCGGAGCTGGCGGGCTTAAGAAGCTTTAGGAAGGACCATAAGGTGGACAGAAGCCTTTGCGTCTGCCAAACCCCGCGGCGCTACGCCGAGGAAGGCATCCAGTTCCTGCCTTGGCGGGAATTCATGCAAAGCCTGTAGAATATGATATAAACCCTTAAATGCCCATCGAATTCTCCGTCATCATCGTCCACCACGACTCAAACCAATACCTACGCGCCTGCCTGCGCTCCATCGCCCCGGCGGCCGGCAACCTGGGTTTTGAGACCATCGTGGTCGATAACGCCTCGGTGACTCTGGAGGATTTGCCCCTGCAATTTCCCAAGACGCACTGGATAAAAAACCAGGAAAACCTCGGCTGGGGCAAGGCGGTCAACCAGGCCTTTCTTCATGCCCGCGGGGAAATATTGATCCTGCTTAATCCGGACGCGGAGCTTATGCCCAAATCCCTGGTCTTAACCCGGCTGTTTTTCGCGGAAAAAGACCGCGGCGACATGGGCCCGGTGGGAGGAAGGCTGTTGTTTTCAAACGGGGAGGTGCAACCCTCCTGCGGGCCTTTCCCTCATCTGGCCAATCTGCTCTGGCGGCTGCCGATGCCGCCGCCGCGCAGGCGCTGCTACCTGCGGCAATTTAACCAGCCCACGCGGGTGGACTGGGTCAGCGGGGCGTTTATGGCCATACGACACTCCATTTTTCACGAGTTGGGCGGCATGGACGCCCGCTTTTTCCTTTATTATGAGGACGTGGACTTCTGCCTGAGAGCCAGCCGGCGCAGCCTGGCCACCTACTATCTGCCGCAAGCCGTGGCCTTCCACCATAATCCCCATGCCCTGCGCCGCAACGTCGTCCCGGAGCTTAAGCAGATCATCCAAAGTTCGCGCTTCCTTTATTTTAAGAAGCACAGGCCCGCCTGGGAGAGTTGGGCGCTGTCCCAGTTGCATAGGCTGGAAAAAGTCACGTAAAAACCCTATGAAAACCGCCATCATCCACGACTGGCTTTTGGGCATGCGCGGGGGTGAGAAAGTCCTGGAGGCGGTCTGCGAGCTCTATCCCGCGGCGGATATCTATACCCTCCTTCATAGGCCGGAGCGCCTGTCGGATTTGCTGCGCGGCAAAAACGTGCGCGCCTCGTGGTTTCAAACCCTGCCCTGGGTCGACCACTATTACCGCTATCTGCTGCCTTTAATGCCGCAGGCCATCGGCAGGCTGGACGCCTCGGGTTGCGACCTAGTCATTTCCTCCTCGCATTGCGTGGCGAAAGGGGTTTCTTTGGGCGGCAATACGGTGGGACAAAGGCCCCTGCATATCTGCTACTGCCATTCGCCCATGCGCTATATTTACGATCAGTTCGATAATTATTTCTCGCAGGATAGCTCAAGCCTGGGCTTGCTGACGCGAAAGGCCGCCGCGGCCTTTCGCTCTTATCTGGCGGCTTGGGACAAGCAATCAAGCCGGCAGGTGGATCATTTTATCGCAAACTCCGAAAATGTCAAACGCCGCATCGAAAAACATTATGAGCGCGAGGCCGCGGTGATTTATCCGCCGGTTGACGTGGACTTTTATACTCCTAAAGAGGGCGCCCAGGGCTCCTATTACCTGATTGCCGGCGCCTTGGTGCCTTATAAACGCGTTGACCTGGCTATCGCCGCTTGCCGGCATCTTAAGGCGCCGCTTAAAATCGTGGGCGTGGGAAGCGAAGAAAACTGGCTAAGAAGGCTTGCCGCGGGCGCGGACGTGGAGTTCTTGGGCTGGCAAAGCCAGCAGACGCTGCGCGGCTGGTATCAGAACTGCGCGGCCCTGCTTTTCCCCCAAGAGGAGGATTTCGGCATCGCCGCGGCGGAGGCCATGGCCTGCGGCAAGCCCGTGATCGCCTATAAGGCAGGCGGGGCCATGGAAACCGTGGTGGAGGGTAAAACCGGGGTGTTTTTCACCGAGCAAACGGCCTCGGCCCTGGCCTCGGCCATCACCCAGGCGCGCTCCATGCGCTTTGAGCCCGCGGCCATCCGCGAGCAGACCCTGCGCTTCGACGGGAAGATCTTTAA
>MGUO01000079.1:0-5592 GCA_001800015.1 Elusimicrobia bacterium RIFCSPHIGHO2_02_FULL_57_9 | reverse complement strand
GAAGGCCCTGGGCGGCAAAGAAGCGGCGCTGGCCTAATACCGGGCCGAAGCTGAATGCTGCCGAAGTTGAATCAATAACTCGCTATGCAGGGCAGCGGCAATCTTATTCAAGGTTGCCAGAGTTAAATTCTGTTCCGCCCGTTCGATGCGGGAAATGACCGATTGCGTGGTCCCGATGGCCTTTGCCAGCTGTTTCTGGGTTAAGCGTGCCCGCTGCCGCGCTTTGGCGATATCAACAGCCATGCGAACCTCGAAATCCGCCTTGGCATAAGCGGCCTTCCATCCGGGGTCTTTTTCGGACTTAGCAAAGACCTCATTTAAGGGGATTGATGCCTTGTTTTTTTTCATAAATGCTCTTAACCTCGGCGGCTGATCCAATCGGTCATGAGCTTGCGTGATTTTTTAATCTCGCTTTCGGGAACCTCTCTCGATTTCTTTAAAAAGGCGTTGGTCACAATGACAATATTCTTCCAAAACGAATATAAAAACCGATGCTGGCGGCGATGGATAATGACTCGCAATTCCCAAACGCCGTCACGCAGATGCTTCCCATATTCATCCGGCATGTCAGGCCCTAGCTTCGCCAAAGCTTTAAACCACCTTTTTGCCTTGGCTTGATGATTAATGTCCATGGCCCTGGCGTAATCGCAAGCCTGACATTTCCCATTGGCCGCCCGATAGAAATAAACCTGAAATTTCACCAAACGGCCTCATATAGTATAGCGTATATGCTATTTAAGTCAACGGCTTTATTCGCCTTGCCATGACCTTTTGAGGATCGCATATCTAATATACGATTCAGAACCCCAAAAAGTTCCCGATATTTTTAGTTAATTGCTCAGGCTCCTAGCTTGCGGCAGGAATAAGCAGCGTAAAAACCGCGCCGCGGCCGCGGCCCTCGCTGTCGGCTTCGATGGAGCCGTTGTGCTTCTGCATGATGCGCAGGGCGGCGGATAAGCCCAGGCCGCTGCCTTCCTTCCCTTTGGTGGTAAAAAAAGGTTGGAAGATGTTCTCCAGTTGATCCTCGGCGATGCCCTGGCCGTTGTCCTCGATAATAACCTGATAAGCCGGCTTGCGGGCGGCGGGACCCAGCCATTTGGAGCGCGCCGGCGCGCGCGTGACCGAAAGCCGGATATGCCCCGATTTGCCGAGAGCGTCCACGGCGTTTTGCAGCACCGCGGCGACGGCCTCCTGAAGCAGGGATTGATCGCCTAATACCATCAGCGGTTCGTCGAGGCCGGAAACCTGCTTGCGCACGGCCTTCTGGCGGAACTGGGCCTCCACGGATTTTAAGGCCAGGCGTATGGGCTCGCGCAAATCCGTGGGCTGAAAATCCATTTCCTCGATGCGGCCCAAGTCCAGCAAATTCTTGAGAATCTGCTTGCAATGCCCCGCCTCGTGGCGGATTTCCTCAAGCTCCTTGAGAACCTCCTTGGACTTCTGCGTGTGGGAAAGCACCTCGGCGTTGACCATGATGGTGGTTAAAGGCCCCTTGATGCGATGGGCCACTTCCGCGGCCATGCGTCCCAGCACGGCCAGTCGCTCGACCTGGACGGCGCGCTCGTGGAATTTTTTCTCCTGATCGGCCTGCACCTGCTTGACGTCCAAGGACAGAATAGCCATGAGCACGGTTGAGGTGATGAGAAACTGGAAGCGCAGCCAGAACCCGGAATCCGAGGGCAGGCCGGCAGGAGTCCAGGCCGAAAATAGATAAAGAGCGGCGGTGACCAGGGCGACGATAAAGCTCTGCTTGAAACTGCGGGTTAAGGCGGTGCCATAGATGATCAGCATATAAATAAGGAATAAATCGGATTGCGAGCCGGTCCAGTGCAGCACCAGGGCCGCAAAAACGGCGTCGGCGATGAAAAGCCCGGCCTGAAACCACCAGTTGCCGAGGGCCGCCAGGGGCACGGCGCCCAGCGCCCCCAGAGAAAGAATGGTGAAAGAAAACAAAGCGGCAAAACGGCCGGGCCAGCCTTCTTGAAGCTCGTGCTGATAGAAAAAAATAAGCATGAGAATGGCCATGAGCAGGCCCTGAAAGGCGAAATAGACCGAACGCCTAAGATTGTGCGGCAGGCTCCCGCCTGCCGCACTGACGTCGATATAGGAATTTGCGTTAGACCTCATGTGTCAGCCGCCGCGAAACGATAACCCAGTTTCGCAACAGTCTCGATCAAGACCGCCTTGGCGCCGAGCTTTTTGCGGATGTTCTTGATATGGGTATCCAGGCTGCGCGTGGAGACGGGCATGCCGTAGGAGGAGGAATTCTCGATTAAATAGGAGCGGGTCAGCGAGCGGCCGGGCTGGGAGACGAGCAAAAAGAGAATCTCGAACTCCTTGGGCTGAAGCTTCAAGGGCTTGCCGTTTAAGGTGGCGATGCGGTTTTGAGAGTCCAGGTTAAGGCCGGAAATGGATTTTTTCTCCCGGGAGGGTTCCAGGCGATAACGGCGGCAAACCGCCGAGATGCGCGCGGCCAGCTCCATGGCGCCGAAGGGCTTGACGACATAGTCGTCGGCTCCCAGGTTTAAGCCCAGCACTTTATCCCCCTCGCTCGACATCCCGGTTAAGAAAATAACGGGGATAGCCCTGGTGGCGACGTTTTCTTTGAGGCTTTTAAGCACCACGCGCCCATCCCCCCCGCCGGCAAGCCTTATATCCAGCAGGATGATATCCGGCTTGTAGCGCAGGGCCAGGGAGAGCGCTTTATCCTGCTGGGAAACCGATTTGACATCATAGGAACCACCGGCCAAGAAAACGCTTTTTTCTATGGCCTCGACGATTTTGGGGTCGTCTTCCACAACCAGCAATTTGGGCATTCCCTATACTAACCAATTTTTAACCAATTCACAAAATGAACACATTTTTTACACACATAGTTCAGCTGATTGATGTACACTGATCCGGGAGGCGAAAATGCCAATAAAAAAAATCGTAGAGCGCCGGCGCAAGGGTTTCACGCTTATCGAGTTGCTGGTCGTAGTCCTGATCATCGGCATACTGGCCGCCATCGCCGTGCCGCAATACTTCAGGGTCGTGGAAGAAGGACGGTTCGCGGAAGCCCTGGCTTATCTCGCAACTTTAAAGGGCTCCCAAGAGCGCTACTTGATTAAGCGCGGCAGTTACGCCACTAACGTGACCCTGCTGGACCTGCCTACGGTGCCCTTCGGCCACTTCACGGCTGCTGCCCCCAACGTTGGTGCCACCTCTTGGGACATTACCCTGACCCGCGGCGTGTCGCCTTGCCCGGGCGGCAGTTGTTATACGGTCAGTTACAGCGGCCCTACCGGATCCATGGCCTGCGGCGGCGCCAACGCGACGCTGTGCACGTCCATGCTGCCGTAAAATTATGGAGGAAATTATGACAGTCAAAAAGGTCGCGGCCCGCTGGCGCAGGGGGTTCACGCTCATCGAGCTGTTGGTCGTTGTCCTGATCATCGGCATACTGGCCGCCATCGCCGTGCCGCAATACTTCCAGGTCATGGAAAAAGGGCGCTTCGCGGAAGCCCTGGCTTATTTCCAGACCCTCAAGGGCTCCCAAGAGCGCTATCTGCTTGGAGGCAATGGTTACGCCAATAACACGGGCTTGCTGGACCTGCCCTCAGTTGCTTTCAAGCACTTCACGGTGGCTGCCCCCGCCGCCGGCCCTGCGACATGGAGCATTACCCTGACCCGCGGCGTGTCGCCTTGCCCGGGCGGCAATTGTTATACGGTCAGTTACAGCGGTCCTGCAGGCAACATGGCCTGCGGCGGCGCCAACGCGACGCTGTGCACGCCCATGCTGCCGTAACAGGCTGACAAAACAGCCCCGATCGAGCTATACCGATCGGGGCTGTTTTCCTTTCCCACAATCCTGCCGCCTCGCGACTATGAAGCCGGGCTTTCTTGGACAATCCTTGCTCCTGGGTCTGGCGATTTTCGTGGTATTCGGCCTATCCCTGTGGAGCCGCTTTCTTTACGACGATATGGTCTTCCTGATCAAGAATATCCAAGTCACCGGGCCCTGGCTGGGATGGCGCGCCTGGATAACGGCGGGGCTTGCCCACGGCCCGGGAGAATACGAACCCCTCCTCACCCTGATTCACCGCGTCCTTTACAGCATCGGCGGACAACGACCTTTCCTTTACCGCCTGACCAGCCTGCTTATGCATTGGGCCAATGCCGTGCTTATCATGCTCATTTACCGGCGTTTGCTCGGACCAAAGAGCGCCTATTTCTGGGCCGCGCTGCTCTTTGCCCTTTATCCGGCCCATACCGAAGTCCTGGCCATATCCACGTTCAAGAAACACCTTTTGGTCTCTTTTTTCGGGTTCTTAATGCTGACCATTCAAGAACAACGGACTTTGGCCCTGCCCTGGCGCGCAATGGCCTGCTCAACGGCCCTGCTTCTGGGCCTGATGAGCAAAGACAGCGCCTTCATATTGCCCCCTTTGTGTCTCGCGGTAAGCCTGGGCAGCGCCAGGGATTGGCGCAAACGTCTTAAAGAAGACCGATTTTTCTACGCCGGCCTTTTGGCGGTATGCCTGGGCTTTATCGCCTGGCGGGCGGCGGTCGTCCCCCGCCGCATCCAACCCCTGGTGGGCGAGTCTTGGGGGCTGCATTTGCTGACCTCGGGCAAATGCCTGTTGTGGTATTTGTGGCAGCTACTGACTCCCCTGCAGCTCTGCCAGGAATCTTCACTCTCGCCTGTAGCGGCCATCCTCTCGCGGCAGGGACTTCTGGTCGCCACCGGCCTTATAGAAACCGTCATCCTGGTTCTGATGATCTGGCGTCGGGACAGAATCTGCGGCGTGGCAGCGGCATGGTGCGGCCTGACCTTGGCCCCATTCCTCAATATCGTGCCTTTTCTTAATCTCAGCCTGGTCGCCAACCGTTATCTTTATTTGGCCAGCGCCGGCTTTTTTCTCGGCGTCGGACGCCTGCTGGATCGATTGGGAGCCAAGGCGCGGTTTGGCCGCAATCTGCCGGCCGCCGCAATGATCGCCGTGTTCGCGGGCCTGTTTTACGCGGCCCTGGGCATGAATAATCTGGCGCTTTACAGCGATCCCCTTGATCTGTGGAGCCATACGATTCAATGTGCCCCCGATCATCCCCGGGGATACACGGGTTTGGGAGCCGCCTATTATGACCGGGGCCAATATGAGCAAGCCGCTTCAAACCTGGAACGCGCCCTGGAGTTATTCCGCAAATATCCGGATACATCGGCTTACGTCTTCATGACCTATCTCAATTTAACCGCGGCTTACGGTAAAATCGGAAGATTGGACGACGCCATACGCATCAGCAAGGAACAATTGCGCGTTTATCCCAACAGCGTGGCTCATAGCAACCTGGGGATTGTGCAGCTCATGCACGGAGACAGCAAGCAAGCCCTGCCCCATCTCGAAGAGGCCTTGCGCCAGGATCCGCGAAACGGCGATGCCCTGATGAATCTGGGGCTCTACTATTACGCGAATGGAAAGAACAGTCTCGCCGAGCAATTGTGGCTGACCGCCCGTTCATTGCCGGATTACCGCATCCCGACCCTCGACTTGTTGGGAGCGCTCTACCTGCGGCAGGGCCGGGATGAGAAAGCCCGGCCCATCTATGAGGAGC
>MGUO01000078.1 GCA_001800015.1 Elusimicrobia bacterium RIFCSPHIGHO2_02_FULL_57_9 | reverse complement strand
CGGGATTGACGCGAATAATCTCGCCCACCTGCACCTCGGAAAGCGGGACCGTTTGCTCCCGGCCCCCGCGCAGGACGCGGACCGTCTTTGGCGCGATGCGCATTAATTTAAAGAGGGCCTCATTGGTCCTTCCCCGGGCTTTGGCCTCCAACCACCGGCCGAAAGTAATCATGGTGATTAAGCCGGCCACGGCATCCCACTGGGTTTGCCGGGCAGCGGCCGGAAGGGTCTCCGGAAAAATCACCACATAGGCGCTATAAAGGAAAGCCGCCCAAGTGCTGATGGAAACCAAGGTGTTCATATCCGTGGAGCCGCGGATAAGGCTGCGGTAAAGGCCCCTATGAAAATGCCAACCGCCGTAAAGCTGAAGCGGAAGCGCCAACAAAAGAACGGTATAAGGGGAAAGCGCGAGCCAATGCGCGCTGAGCAGAAATAGCGACAGGCCCGCGCTGACTTGCAGCCGCCGCATCAGCTCGTCCTGCTCCTTCTTCTGGGCGGCCAAGCTTAAGCCCTCCGCCGCCCCACGGCTTTCGCACTCCCCGACCACATCATAACCGGCTTTCTCGATGGCGCGCTTGAATGCCTGGGTATTGGCGGCGAGACTCTCCTGGAAGGAGATCGCGACGGTGCGCGAGGGAAGGTCTACATTGACGCAATGAACGCCGGGCAGACGCCGCAAAGCCCGCTCTATTTTAGAAACACAGGAAGCACAGTGCATGCCCAGCACGGGAAGAACGACTTTCCGCCCCGCCGCAGGCGGGCCTGATTTCACTGAAGGCTTCCCTGCCATGATTGCTCGAACTCCGCCAAGTTTTTCCAAACGCCCACAAAAGAGGAGCTGACCGCTTCGTCGAAGGACCGGCCGTCGCGCAGCGCCGCCAAAAACTGCGACACGCCCATGCGCCCGCCGCGCTCAATCATATAACGGACCATGCTCTCGGCCTGGGCGTACCAGACGTTGACGGTGTATTCCCTTTCCGTGGCCGGAGTGAGGTCGATCATCTGGTCCATAGGGATAGGCTGCTGGCGCAGCCTGCCGCGCGCCGACGCCCAACGCTTTTCCAGATCGGCGTCAGCGCTGCTGGCGCCCGCTCGCTGCAGCGCGGCCTTGTTTTCCTCGTAAACCGCCAGTCCCTCGTTAACCCAGCGGTGTTGAATATTGACCGTTCCCATATACTCATAGAAGATCAAATGCGTTATTTCATGGGCGAGAGTCCCGGGAAGGCCGGGACCCTCGAAGCTATAAATCGCATTGCCCACCGCCACGCCTCCCGACCACTCCGGCTGTCCGGTTTTCTTCCGGTATTCAGCCTGGCTTGCGTAGACCACGATTTGGTACAGCCCACGGGGACGGAAGGAGTAGAGGTTGGTGTCCATCATAATCCGGTTATAAAGGCCCTCGGCGTGCTCGGAAATCCGGCGGGCGGTGTCGGAACCATAAGCGCGCAGCGAAAAATGCAGGCTGTCAAGTTGGGCGGCGCCGGCATCCAGGTCCCCGAAGGGGGCGGAGACAATAGTTGTGCCGCCGCGGCCCTGCGCTGGAAGCTCATCCACATAAGCCACGCAGGCCGCGGCCAGCAGCGCGGCCAGGGAAATCAAGAAGACAGGCGCCCGCCTCATAACCGTATTTTAGCGAATTTAAGACCCTGTAATGATTCAGAAATCCTTTATTCAATTTTTAACCAAATACTAACCATATCCTTACTGGGAAATAGCGGTTTAGGGGGCTATAATTTAGCCGCTGAGTTATGATACCCATGAAAAGAGTAGTGCTTGTAGCCGTATCGCTTTATGCCGCGGCAGTGGCCCATGGATTCGGGGGCGAGGATTTGCAATACGCCCGCGAAAATAAAGCGTGGGCCCTTCTGCTAAAAGTCCAACAGGAAGGTTCGGGCGATGTCCGCCAGTTCTTGGACCGCTTTCTACGAACCTTCCCCTCGGGCCATCACGCCGTTGACGCCCAATTCGCCATGGCCGAGGAACATTATCTAAAGGGACAGTTCACCAAGGCCCTTCCCATGTATGAAGCCCTGGCCAACGGCAAGGATTCCACCTACACGCATGACGCTTGGCTGCGCATGGCGGAAATCCATTACAACATCGGCGACATTCCCAAGGCTCAGAAAACCTTTGAAAAACTGGTGGACAAAACCGGCAGGACCCTGGTCGGCGCCGAGGCGCTTTACGGCCTGGCCCTGTGCTTCATGCACAACAAGGATTACCGTCAAGCGGTTAATACCATTAACCGCTTGGTCGCCAAATACCCGGCTTACGTCAACGTGCCTAAAATCCGGGAATTGATGGGCATTCTTCGTTTCGAGGAAAAGAATTACCGCGAGACCATCGCTGCCCTGGAAGGAATATTCACTCCCGTCGCGGCTTTTTACCGGGGCCTGAGCTTCTTCCATCAAAAGCAGTATCAGGAAGCCGCACAGTCCTTTAATACCCTGGCGGATATGCCCTCCAGCCCCTACGCTGAAATGGGCCTGTACCTGAAAGCCGAATGCTTCCGCATGGTCCAAAATGCCGGGTTGACGGCCCAGGCTTATTCCGATTTCGTATCACGCTTCCCCAACAGCCGCTTAAAGCCGCAGGCCTTGATCAACCAGGCCCGCGCGCTGAATGTGCAGGGCCGAGTGGCCGAAGCCATGGGACTTTTAAGGGACCTGGACGCCACGGCAATGAGCAAGGATGCCCAGATTAACGCCCTGTACCTGGAAGCCGAGATCGCGGCCCAGCAGGGCGACTACGAGAAAGCCCGCGAGCTGCCCGCCAAAGCCCAGCGCCTACTCGGCAAGGACAACCCGGAGCGCTACGCCAGGATTCATATCATCCTGACCTATTATCTGCTTAAAATCGGCAAGATCAAGGAAGCGACGATTGAAATGCGCGAGCTTCTGCGCCAGATCCCCCTGCATCCCCTGGGCAATGTCGCCCATTTGCTGCTGGGCTACGGGGCGCTCAACGAACACGATTTGCGCACGGCTATCTCTTCTTTCGAAACTTCTTTCCTTAAATATGAGTATTCCCCGCTTTCAGACGCGGCCCTGGCCATGATGCTCAACGGCTATTTCGAGGCCGGCAACTATAAGGGTCTGGTCACGCACGCCAACTCGGTCATGACCGTGGTTTCTTCCGAATATGCCACCCAGGACATGCGCTGGAAGGCGCAAAGCCAGATGCTCATCGGCGAGGCTTATTACCGCTTGAAAATGTTCAACGAGGCCTCGCGCTTCTATGAGCAGGCCATGGAAGAACCCGCCCTGGCCGAACAAGCCCGCTTGTTTTTGGCTTGGTCCAAGTACCATGAGGGCAAATTCGCCGAATCCCTGCGCCTGGCGCAGAAGATCATGGGACTGCGCCGGGTCGGCGAGGAAAACCGCATCAGCGCCCATTTGCTTTTGGCCAGCTCCTATTTTAACCAGGGCAACTATGAGGCCTCGATAGACGCCTTCGTCGGCTTCCGGCAGAATCACCCGAATAATGCTCATGTGCCCGAGTGCTGGCTCTATGAAGGTTGGGCCAAAAGGCAAACCGGCGCTTACGCCGGAGCGCTTAAGAGCTGGAAGAATCTGGTGGCCCAATTCCCCAACGACCCGGAGGCTCAAGACGCCCAAATTCAAATCGGCCTGCTTTATTTTCAGGCCCGCAAGTATAAGGCCGCGACCCAGGAATTCGCCGCGTTTCTTACCCGCTGGCCCCAGGCCCCCTTGGCCCCTCAGGCCCTCTGGCTTTTGGCTCAAACCTACTATAACAGCCAGGATGACGCCTCGGCCATCAAGACCTACCGGGCCTTCCTAGCCCAATATCCCAATCATAAATACACCGCAGGCGCGGAAAACCAGCTGATGCTGACCTGTTACCGCCAGGCCATGCGCTCCAAGAACTCCCAACAGCTGGCGCAATTCGTGCAGATGTACCCGAAAAGCCAGCTGGCTCCTGAAGCCCAATATCAATTGGCTCTGGACGCCTTCCAGGCCAAACAGTGGGCCCCGGCCATCGATCATTTCCGCAAGCTTCTTTTGCAGTACCCGGCTTCAAGCCAGGCTCCGTTGGCGCTGCTTTCCGTGGCGCAGGCGCAAGAGCGCTTAAGCAAGCGCGCCGAAGCCATCCTTGAATATAAGAGCTTGGTGGACCTCTTTCCCACCCATCCGGCGTCGCTGGACGCCGGCATGCGCCTGGGAGCGCTGCATTTTGCCGCGGAGAATTTCAAGGAGGCGGCCGCCAGCTTCCGCTTCGTCATCGAGCGGGAAGCGCCGCCGCAAATCAAGTCCAGCGCCATGTTTAACCTGGGCATGTCGCGTAAAAAAGAGCGCAACTATGCCGAGGCCGTGGAAGCCTTCAATTCTTTCACCTCGGCTTACCCTGAGAATCCCAAGCAAATGGACGCCCTGCTTGAAATCGCCGCTCTTTATCGCCTGATGGATATGCCGGACAAGGCCGCGCAAGCCTATCAAATGGTTCTGCGGAGGGGAAATCTCACCCCGGCCATTAAAACGGGAATTTACAATCAGACCGCGGAGCTTTATCGCGGCATGGGCAACAAGGAGAAAGCCGTCGCATACTACAGCGAACTCATCCCTCTGCGCCCGGCCAACATGGAGGAGCGCCTTTTGGGCTTGGCTCAGCTTGCCGCCATTCACGAGGAAGACGAAGCCTGGGAAAAAGCCCTGCGAATCTATAACCAAATAAGAATCAGCGGCGGGAAAACCGCATGGGTCCAATCGGCGGCCAAGCGCGCCAAGGAGATCAAATCCTACTTGCGCGCCAAGAAAACGAACCCGGCAATGGCCGCCGCATCAAAGCAGTAGTAGGAGGAAGAAGATTATGGAGCAGATACTAACCGGCGGAGCGTTACATACCACCCACTCAATAGTCATTTTGAGCATACTCGTGGGTTGTTCGGTAGCTTGTTTGGCGTTTGTCGTGGAGCGCTGGCTTTACTTCAAGCGCATCAATGCCAACCCGGAAGAGGCCCTGCTTAAAATTCGCAACAGCCTGATGGGCGGCAGAATTGACGAAGCCCTGAGCATCCTCGGCAAGGTCAACGGCAACCCCGTCCTAACGGTTATCGAGGCCGGCGTTAAGAACAGCCAGCTGCCCAAGGAACAAGTCGGCGAAATGATGCGCGCGGCCTCTCTGAAGCAGCGGGCGATGATGGAACGTAATCTCGTGGTCCTGGGTACCCTGGGAAACACGGCTCCCTTTATCGGCCTCTTGGGAACCGTCATGGGTATTATCCAGGCCTTCCATGACTTGGCGGGTCCCCAGGCCGCAGCCAACGGAGCCAGCGTGGTGGCGGTGGGTATCGCCGAAGCCCTGGTTGCCACGGCGGCGGGCTTGTTCGTGGCTATCCCGGCCGTTGTGTTCTACAACTACTTCTTGAAGCGGGTGAAGTTGGTTCTCACGGATACGGAAGTCGCCATCGTGGAGATGATGGTGCTGCTTTCCCTGCGCGGTTCGGAGGCGACCGGAAAGACCCATGCACGCTGACAATTCGCAAGATTCGGCCATTACCGCCATCAACATCACGCCTCTGGTGGACGTGGCGCTGGTGCTGGTGATCATTTTCATGATCACCCTGCCCCAGATGATGGAACAGGCCATGAAAATCAGGCCCACAGAGCAGCAAGTGGTGGCCGCGAGCTCCGTCTCCCAGCCCATCTTGGTTGAGATCTCGGCTAAGGGCATCTCCGTCGAAGGCAAGTTCGTCGCGGAGCAGGAACTGGCGCCCACCCTGCATAAGCTTATCGCGCAGCGCAAGAACGGCAGCGTGGCCGTTTCAGCGGAGCGCGGCGTAAGCCACGGGCAGGTGGTAACGGTGCTAGACCAAATCATGACAGCCGGGGCTAAAGAGATGAATCTTTTAGACCCCAGGGAGGTCGGCCATGGTCCCGCTTGATTTTCCGGAAGATAACGCGATAACCGAAATCAACATGACGCCGTTGGTCGACGTCTCTCTGGTGCTGGTCATCATCTTCATGGTGGTAGTCCCGTTCTTTTCGCATATCATCAAGCCCATGACGCTTCCCTCGGCTTCCAGGGCCGCGATGACGGAGCGCAATTCCATCTCGGTTTCGGTGTTCCCGGACGGGGACCTGGCCGTGGGCTCGTCCTTGATAGCGGGCCCGGAGCAGCTCGTGGGAGCTATTGCGCAGGAAATCGCCTCCGGCAAGGCCCCTTGGGTCATGGTGCGCGCCGGCAATGACGTTGCTCATGGCCGGGTCATGGATATCATAAAAACTATTAAAAAAGCCAAGATCGAGCGCGTCGGCTTCGCCGTTCAGCCTAAAGCCTCCGCAGAAGGAGTTCTCCCATGACGCCTTCTGAATTCGCCCTATTATTCCTGGCCGAGCAGCGCCCGAAGGATATCAAATGGGGCGCTCCGGTGTCGGTTTCAATCAGCGTGCACGGCTTGCTGCTGCTGATGTTCCTATTCGCCTGGGAAATGGAATTTTTCAAGGTTGCTCCCCCCATTAAGGTGCTGGAAATCGGCTTGATGGGCGACCAGGATCTGGCTTTAAGGGGCATGGGAAACGATTTCAACGCCGGCCCCATGCCTGATAAAGAGGCCATGACGGCGCCCTCCGAAAAGCCGAAGGGCAAGGTAACGGCCGGCAACACGGCGAGGATTTCCCGTTCCGTTACCAAAGGGGAAAGCGCGGCCAATATCCAGGCCGCGGCTGTACCGGCTCAATTGACCCCCCGAGGCGCCCTATTCGGCGGTGGCACCGCCTCCAACGAGGGCACCGGCTCGGGCATCGGGCGCAAAAAAGTTTATCTAGCCGGAAGCGTGAGCGCCGTGGCCATGGCCGGCGGTTCTAAAAAGAGCGGCGGCGGCGACGGGGAAGGCCTGGCCGGCATTCCAGGGCAGATTATCGATTTGAACGCTAAAAGAGGCGGAGGAGGAGGCGGCGACGGCCACGCCGGGGGCAGCGGCCCCGGCGGCAACGGAAGATTTTTGGGCGGCGGCGACGGCTCCCGCAGCGGCGGCAACGTGCTCCAGAGAAAAGGGCAGTCCATTCTGGCCGATTACCCTTCCGTGACCCAGGAGGCCCTGACGCACCGCAAAGAAAAGGTTCAGGTGCCGGAACCCAGCGATGCCTTCTTTTCCATCACAGGGCCCTTAAGCCACCGGAAAATCATCAGCATCAAGCTGCCCAAATATCCCCGTTGGGCCGAGGAATCGGGATTGGAAGCTCAAATCTCCATCCGTTTAACCGTGACTCCGAATGGAAAGGTTAAATCGAATCTTTTCATCGAACAGACCTCCGGTTATCCCGAATTTGACCAGCTGGTTCTCGATTCCGTTGCAGGCATCCGCTTCGCCCCTCTGGAACGCCAGGAGTTCGTGGAGGAATGGGGCGTGGCTACCTTCAATTTTAGGCTGAAAGCGACGGGAGGCAAAATATGACGCGCCAGAAATTGGTTTTCGGCTCTATTCTCGTTTCGGCGTTCATTTTGGGCCCCGCGCGGTCAGCAGCCGCCCCCGCGGCCATGTCCCGACCGGAACAGTCGGGTGAGCTGAAGGACATTCTCATCGAGGGCGTCTCCCGTCTTTCCATCAAGGGGGACAAGCCCGCCTACGCCCCCCAGCTTAATCCCCTGCCGGATGTGCAGAATTACCTGGCCCAGCAAATCAATACGGCTGCTTCCGCCCCGAAACTATTGGTGAATTTGCCTAATTATCTGCCCTCGCGCCTAACTTCCGACATCGTGCTTTCCCCCTGGCATGGGCAATTAACCCGCCAACCGGTGCTGGATATCATTATCAAGCATCCCAAGGATATTACCGTGGCCAGTTGGCGTCTGGTGATCACGGATGATCAGGGCAAGATTTTCCAGACCATCCGCGGCAAGGGACGCTTCCCGGACCGTTTGACCTGGAACGGCAAAAGCAGCAACGGAGATATGGTGAAAGTCGGCCTGCCCTATGCTTATTCCTACTTCGTGTTGGACCGCGCCGAAGTCCCCACTTATTTGCCCGGCAAAACCATTTTGATCAAGGGCTTGGTTAATGAGTACATGACCCGCAGCGAGATCACCCTGGATACCAAGAGCCTATTTGACGGCGGGATTAAATTCTCCCCGGCCGGCCTGGCCGCCTTGCGCGAGACACAGGATATTCTGCGCAAAACCCCGAAGCGGGCCATCAAGATCGATATTTACGGCCCGGAGCCGGAGCTGGCCCAGAAGCAAGCCGATATTATCAGACGGCATCTTTTAAACTCTCTTCACATGCAGGAAGACCGCATCGCGGCCAAGGGCTCCCCCTTGGACCGCGACCGCTACGCCCGCGCCGACATCCAGTCCCGTTAATCCTTTATTCAAATTTTAATCAAATGCTAACCGATTCCTTACTGGGAAAATCGGATTCAGGGGCTATACTTTCAATAGCTGAGGTTATGAGAGGTACAAGATGAAAAAACTGCTTCTTATTATTGGCCTGGCGTTTTTGCTGCGGCCCTCCTCCGCGCGAGCCATCAAACCCGAAGCGGGACTTCCCGGCGGCTATTTAAACTATATCGGCGGGCCCGAAGTAACCGGCATGGGCCGCGCTTACGTGGGTCTGGCGGACGGCATCGATGCCGTGCCCTGGAACCCGGCAGGCCTGGCCTTTTTAAGGCCTAACACCATCGGCGTTCTGCACACGGCCACCGCTGAGAAAGCCAGCCTGGATTATTTAGGCTATGCCCAGCCCATTTACCGCCTGGGCGGCATCGGCATGGGTTATGCGCGCCTGGATTCAGGTTCGATACCCGAAACCAATGAATTCAACCAGGAAGTGGGCAAGTTTCGGGACGTGCAGCAAACCATGATGATCGGCTATGGCTATAGCCCCTTTAAAAACATC
>MGUO01000077.1:17201-22732 GCA_001800015.1 Elusimicrobia bacterium RIFCSPHIGHO2_02_FULL_57_9 | reverse complement strand
GTCGCTCCACTGCTCCACTGCGCAAGTTTGCGTCTCCACCGCTCCAGAGTTTCGAGGTCCTCAGGCAGCGTTTTCGACAACAAAATCTTAAAATCCAGGATGAGATCGGCGCCGTCTTGGATTATGGCCATCCGAGTCACCTCCACCAGCCTCCCTTCCAAAGACAACCGATATATCCAGTGGTCCACCACCCAATGGCCCTGCGCATTCTTTTCCCAACGTCCGCTGACGGCGGCGACATACAAAGGTTGAAAGGCGCTTCCTCCATGAACGAGACTGATGAAATCCCTTTGATGGGGGCTGGGTGCGTCCTGAGGATCGATTCGGGTAAGGGTTCGATAGACCAGTTGTTCTTCATCCCGCCGTATAGTTTCCCCCCGCGAGGAGATGCGCCCGAGGAGTTCCTGCCATTGCTTCTGATCCGGAGCCTGTGCCGACGCTTGCCTCCCGGCATAGTCCATCAGGAGCATCCCGGACAAGAGAGCCAATCCCATTTTTCGCATTTTTTGTCCTCCACTAAAATCTTACCGGAATCCCGCGGATCTGAAAGGTGTCTTTGGACCCAGGAGAGGCGTGTCTTTAGGCCTATTTCCGGGCTAGGACTTTTGATCCTAGGTTATTTCCCTTAATTTTGAGCCGGCGAACGCGGCCAGGCCGAGGAAACAGGCCAAGGATATCCAAATTCCGATCATGATCGACAGCGGTTGGTAAAGAAAATCCAATTGAATCGGCCCCGCCGGGGCGTAAACGGCCATAAAGGCGCCAAAGGCGGGGCGAATTTCTTGGGGTCGGCTTCCTCGATAGGCTCGCCAACCCGGATAAAAAGCATCGGAAACAAAAATCCAGCCTGGGCTTGGGACCTCGCCTCTTACGTTGAAACGGTCTTCGCGCAGATGCTGATAGGCCAGGGGGCGGGCGTTTTGTATCCGTGTGATTTGGGCAAAATTTTGTTGCAAGTAAGGCGCTTCTCGGTCGGGGATAAACCAGGCGCGAGCGGGGCTTGAGACTGCGGTTAAATACCATAAATTTTTTTCAGACTTAAGGCCTGACGGCGGGTCTTTGGTCAGCAAATATTTAGCGTCGATCCAGGGCAGATAAGGCATCGCCTTATCTGCTCCCGGCAGCTGGAACAAAAAATCCATGACGGAAAAAGGCCCGGCCAGGAGCAGGGGCTCCCCCAGACCGGTGGCGGCGCAGAGGTGATAGGGAATGTTGCCTGCCCCGTAAAGGCGATGCTTGAGGTCAAAATATTGTTCTTGCCGCGTGTTGCCGCTGCCTTGCAAAAGCCGGGCCGCCAAAGGCGAGGCGGCATAGCGATGCCTAGCCGGCTCCGTTTGCAAACGCTCGACCAAGGGGCCGGCATCTGAGAAATAGCGCTGAGGCACGGTCGGCAATAAACCACGGCCGTAAAATAAGAGCTCCAGGCCGCAAAGCAGGCAGGCCCAAGGAGCCCATTTTTTCCCGCGCAAAGCCAGGGCGGCGGGAAGGATCAGAGCCGCCAGCGGCAAAAAGGCGTAATGCGCCGGGGAGCGCAGATAATGCAGCGGCGGGCATGTCGTCCAAATAAACCGGGAAATAGGGTTTTCATTTCCCAAAAGCAGCAGCAGCGAAGCGGCCAAATAAAGACCCAAGCCAAGAGCTAGCCGGCGTTTAAGCGAGCGAAAACCCAAGAGAGCGAGCAGCGCGGCGCCAAGGCCGATGTAATAGGTTTTTCCCATCGGATATTTTCGCCCCGATTCAAATTCTCTGATGAGGGCTGGACTTATAAAACCCGGCAGTTCGGCGGATTTTAGCGAGACCGCGGTGCGTTCCTCGATGGCTATTCCCAGCCGGCGGGTCGAGCGGGAAATCATTTCCAATCCGGGGATAAGCATGCCGGCGCAAAGCCCCAGGGCGAGGGCCAAGGCGGCGGCCCAGGACAGAAAAAATTGATGGGGGCGTTTCCACAGAAAAAACAGGACTATCGTGGCTCCGACCATTCCGGCCCACAACGGCGGATGGCCTGCCGCCAATGACGCGGCCAAGGCCAAGCCGAGCGGCAAAGGCCGGCCGGAGAACAGCAATAGCGCCGGCCACCAATTAATGGTCGCGGTCCAACTAGGGGTTTCAACGCCGCCAATCATGAAGCCGTTGAGCGAGAAAAGCGCGGCGGCCAAAACGGCCGGGAAGCGGCCCAAGCGGCGCGCGCACAAATAGCCGAAGAAGGCGCATAAAAGATGATGCCCCAGCAGCTGCACCTTATAAGCCAGAGGGAAGGTCCACCCGTAAAAGGGAATCGTGCTGGGAGCGAGGGTGCCGGGATGGAAAGCGCCGTGAAAGGGGGCCCCCATGTAATTATAGGGGTTCCAGGAAGGGAATTGACCGCGTTGCAGCATGTCGGTCATCAACACGCGCCAGCCATGAAAATAATAAGTCATGTCCCCCCAAAAATAGATATTGGCGGTGAGCAATACGGGGGACAATTGGGCAAAGATCAGGCTGAGTAAAAAAGCAAGCGGCCAAAGATCTTTGTTTGTCATGAGTTTCCGGTATTTTTGATGTTTCCAGAGTATTTCACTTAATTAGAAAGACCTTGACAAACCAGGTGAATCCTGTTATTAATTCTTTTGACAACGCGCCGAGTTGGCCCCCAGGAGAGCGGGGGGCATCGGCGTTTTTTTATGGGCTTATAATTAATGTCCGAGAAACTGGACGCGGTTAAAGAAAAGTGCGCCGTGGCGCTTAAGAAGGCCAAGGCCTTGAGCTCCCTGTTTTTGGGGCCCCAGGATGTTTTGGCCGTGGATATCGGCAGCTATGCCGTTAAAATCATTTTGCTTAAGCAGGAAGGCGGCAACATTACGCTGAAAGCTTGGGGCTACCTGCCGTTGAATCTCAAGCCCGAGGCCTCTCCGGACGAGCGAAAAATGCAGACCATAAACTCTCTGCGGGCGTTTATGATCGAAAAGGGCGTCAAGATCAAGGAAGCGGCCACGGCCCTCTCCGGCAACTCGGTGATCGTGCGCTACGTTAAATTTCCACGGCTCACCAAGGCCGAGCTTTCGGCGACCCTGATGACCGAGGCCGAGCCTTTTATTCCCTTCGACATCAACGAGGTCCAGCTCGCTTTCCATATCCTCAATGAAATCATCGAGGAAGGGCAAAAAAAGATGGAAACCGTGCTGGTCGCCGCCAAGAAGGATTTGGTCGCTTCGCGTCTGGAAATCCTGCAGGGCGTGGGGCTTAACCCCACCATCATCGATGTTGACTCTTTCGCCCTGGAAAATGTCTTCGAGAAAATTCGCGACGCTAAAATGGAAGCGGGAGCGACCCTTTATCTGAACATGGGCCACTTGGTGACCAATCTTTCCATTTTGGAAAGCGGAGTTACGCGCGTGGTCCGCGATATTTTTATTTCGGGCAACACCCTGACCAAATCCATAACCAAGGCGCTTGGGGTGGATTTCGCCAAGGCCGAGGAGCTTAAAAAAGCTCACGGCATTATCGTGGATGCGGCGGAAAAGGAGAAGGCCCTTCGGGAAGGCCTGCGCGAGGAGCTTGGAGTTTCTCAGGCCGTGACCGCGGTCATCAAGGATTTGGTCGGCGAGGTTCACCGCTCGGTGGACTTCTATCTTTCGCAAGGCCCGGAGCGTTCCATAGGCCGCATAGTTCTTATGGGAGGTTCGGCGCGCCTAAAGAATCTTTCAAAACATTTATCGACCGAGCTTAAAGTTCCGGTCGGAGTTTTGGATCCCCTGGCCATTTTCAAGGAGCTGCCTCCGGCGCTGCCCCTGGAGCTGGCGCCCGCCTTCGGCGTTGCCGTGGGCCTGGCCTTAAGGCGCAACAAGGATTGGCTATGATCAAGATCAACTTGGTCCCGTCGGAGATTTTAGCCAAGGCCCAACAGAGGCAGCAGAATATCCAAGCCGCGGCCGTAGCCGTGTTCCTGGCCGCCGTCGTCATTCTTCTGTCGCTGGGCCGTTGGGCCACGCTTAAAAACCTGGAGTCAACGCTGGGGGAAAACCACGCCCGGCTTAAAAAACTTGAAATTGTCGTGGCCAAGGTCGAGGAATTGGAAAGAACCGCCGCGGCGGTGCGGGCGCGTCTTAATGTGATGAATGATTTGCTTAAAAGCCGGCCCGTATATCCCTATTTCATGTCCGATTTCGTGCGCAGCGTGCCGCTGGGCGTGCGAATCACAAATTTGAACACGGCGGGCGGCGGCAGCACGGCCGGACCCCTTAAGTTGAATATGACCGCGGAATCGCGCAGCAACGAGGATATCGCCTCCTGGGTCAAAAACATGGAGCAATCGGGCAAGTTCAGCCTCATCGAACTCGGCGCGGTGACCACTGCCGAAGGCGCGGAGCGTTCCTATAGCTTCACTTTGACCACGGTTTATACGCCGACACTTTAATGGCCAAGGTTAATCTAAAACTGACGAAGCAGCAGATGCAGTACATAGCCGCCGGGCTGGTCATTTTGGCTGCCGGCGGTTTTATGTACATTAATTACTTCTGGCTGCCCACATCGCAGAAAATAGGAGAGGCCAATGAAAAGATAAAGGAAATAGAGGCGAAGATAGAAAAGGCAACGCGGCAGGCCGCGCGTCTGCCGCGTTTGGAGGCGGAGCTTATTCAACTGGATGAGCAGGCCCGCGAGGCCGAGCGGCGCCTACCCAAAAAGAAATCGGTCCCGGATATTTTAGTCACGGTGAGCGCCTTGGCCGATAAATCCCAGGTCACCTTGCTGCGCTTTGCTCCCGGGCCGCAGGCCAACAAGCAATTTTTTATCGAACTGGCTTATCCGGTCGCAGTCCGGGGGAGCTTTCATAATATCGGACGTTTCCTGGCCTCTGTGGCGCTGGAGGAAAGAATTTTTAACGTTCAAAACGTCAATTATGGCGCGCCCAACGAGTCCGGCGAGTTGCAGGTGACTTTTACCTTGATTTCTTATCAATATAAAGGATGACAATGTTGCGAGGCGCTTTGCTTTTACTGGCGGCGACGGTCGCGCCGGGGCGTTGCCTTGCCCAGAATCCGGCGGTGATTTCCACCGCGACGCCATCGGCCCCCGGGTCCATTTATGACGCCGACAAACTGCGGGATCCCTTCATGAAAACAGCCGGAGGGGGCCGAGGCGAGACCGTCAAGACGTTCACCATGACGGACTTTAACATTCACAATCTCTCCCTGCGGGCAATCATGAAGGATTCCGCAACGGCCTACGCGCTCTTTACGGACAACAGCTTCGGTGCGAGCTTTATTTTGCGCAAGGACAAGCTTTATTTTGACAAGAAAAAACCGCTGCCGGGAGTTACCGGGTACATCAACGTGAAGCAGAAAACAGCGCATTTAATGTCGCCGGACGGAGATGTCCAAACTTACCGCCTGGGTGAGGAAATAAAGGAATGAAAGGCTACAAGAGCGGGGGAATCTCATGATCAAATATCTTGTTAAGAAGAGCATCGCCACGTTCCTTGCGGCGCTGTTGGCCGCGCCAAGCGGTTTGGGGCCGGTTACCCTGGCCTGGGCCGCGCAGACCGCGACCTTAGA
>MGUO01000077.1:8338-17153 GCA_001800015.1 Elusimicrobia bacterium RIFCSPHIGHO2_02_FULL_57_9 | reverse complement strand
CCCCCGCGCGTGGTCCTGCAATTCCTCGACACGGAATACCAAGCCGGCGCGAGATCCGTAAAGGGGAAGGGAACTTATTTAAAAGCGGTGCGCTCCGGCCAGTTTCAGCGCATGCCGGATATGATCGCGCGAGTCGTGTTGGACCTCAACGAAGCGGCGCAATATCAGGTCTCCAAAAACGATGCGGGGGTTGTTGTGCGGTTGGGCGCTTCCCAGATGTCAGAATCAGCGGCGATTATGCCCAAGCCCAAGGCCAAGCCCCTGGTTTCAGCCGGCATGTCGGAGGAATTGGCCCCGGTGGCGAATGAATATTCCCCAGAGCTTGCGGGTATCGCCCAAAAATCCGATATTAGCCAGGAGGCCAAGGACGCGGTCGCCGCGCTTCCGAGCGCGGTCCGCCCTCGCGCTACCAGACTACATGGCGATATCCTGGCGCGGCTGTCGCGCGATATTGTTTCCTTGGAATTCGACAACACGGATATTCGGGATGTGCTGAAATTCCTGGCCGCCAAAGCCAGGGTTAATATTATTTACGGCCCTGATGTCTCCGGCACCCTGACGCTGCATTTAACGGACGTTCCCTTTAACGAGGCCTTTCGCACTATTCTGACCATGATGAATCTCTCCACATCCCAGGTGGGGGACAGTATCTTGCGGATTCTTACCCCCGCGGCCCTGGCGCGGGGGCAAACCGCCGCGGCTACCGCTACGCGGGTTATCCCGCTTAATTACGCCAAGGCCGCAGATATCTTGACCGCCATCAATCAAGTTAGAAGCGCCGAAGGCCGTTCAGGAACCACTATCGCCGATTCCAAGACCAATTCCTTGATCGTCACGGAATCGCCCGAGGGCATGGCCGTGACCGAAAGACTGATCGCGCAGTTGGACACTCGCCCGAAGCAGGTTCTTATCGAGGTTAAACTGGTTGAAGTCGGGCTTACCAACTCCCTGCACTACGGTATTCAATGGGATTACCTGGGGCTGGACAATGGCAAGCTCGGGGGCCAGCAGGGAACGAATTTGATTGGAACTACCAGCAATCCGCAGACAACCGGGTTGATTAAGCCTTTGAACGCCAATTTAAACGCAGCCCTCGGCGTCGGCGCCGCGGGCCGCGGCACGGGGGTAGCCTTGCCGGCTGGCAGCGTGTTCGGCGCCATGACCTTGGGCCGCATTACCAACAACTATTTCCTTTCCGCGACGCTGACCGCGGCCGCGGCCGCGGGCAAGGTGAAGGTGCTTTCGGATCCTAAAATAGCCACCTTGAATAATCAAGCTGCCACTATCAATGTGACCACCTCGATTCCCTACGTCACTTCCAACGTGGCCTCAACCGGCGTGCAGACCCAGTCCGTGGCCTATGTGATGACCGGCATTCAGTTGAGCGTTACTCCCACTATCAACGCCGACGGCCGCATCACGCTGATTCTTAAGCCCAACGTGAGCCAGCCCTCGGCTACGGTCGCGGCCAGCATTACGGGGGCGCCCGCCGTTGACTCGCGCAATGCCGACACCGCGGTTCTGGTCAAAGACGGGGAAACCATCGTTATCGGCGGCCTTATCAGCGATTCGGTCAGCAATCAAATCGCCAAAATCCCGATATTGGGCGACATCCCGATTCTGGGCTGGTTGTTTAAGAAAAAATCCATTGTTCGTTCGCGCGCCGAGCTGCTGATCTTCGTCACGCCTAAAATCATGATGGACTAAGGACTTGTGACACAAGTCCTAACTCTCGACGAGACCCGACCGTGCTCCCCGTCCTTGTAGGGCTTCTTGTAGCGGTCGGTCCGCTGCTGAGAGGCTCCTGGGATTTATGGGCGCAATCCCTGCTCTTTATGGCCGTTGTGTCCGGTTTTTGCTTATGGCTGATCGGCCGTTTCGCCATCGGCTATATGCCTCTGCCCTCCCAACGCATCCTGGCCTGGACCGCGGTCTTAGCGGTGTTGTCTTGGGCGGCGCTGTCCCTAAGCCCGCTGCCTATTTACGCGGCGCCGGCTTGG
The DNA here is from genome assembly GCA_001800015.1 of Elusimicrobia bacterium RIFCSPHIGHO2_02_FULL_57_9. GTDB lineage: Bacteria > Elusimicrobiota > Elusimicrobia > UBA1565 > UBA9628 > O2-02-FULL-57-9. Next base: position 15,153 of record MGUO01000077.1, on the reverse strand, counting down.
CGCAATCTGCTCTTGGGTCTGTGGATTTTCGCCATTATTCCGATTGTCTCGAAAGACGAGCGCGCGGCTATTGACGAAGCGATACGGGTCTGCGCCTGGATATTGGTATTGCTCGCCTTTTACCAGCGTTACTATGAGCATAGCGAGCCGGTAAGCGCTTTGCTTAATCGCAATGTTTTCGCCGGCACCGCGCTCTTGTTGCTGCCCCTTTCCGTTCAGAAAAGGGATTGGGTCCTGGGATTTGCCCTGATCCTGATATTATTTTGGAGCCGCAGCGTTGGGGCATGGTTGGGCCTGGCCGGCGCTTTGATGCTGACGCGCCGCGATAGAGGCCCGGTGACTTATTGGATAGGCGCGGCCATAGGCTTTATTTGTCTGGTTGTTATTTACGGCAAACTGCAATCGCCGGAGGTTTTGCATCGCTGGCAATGGTGGGCAGCGGCGGCGCGCATGGCCGCGGCCCGTCCTGGGTTTGGTTTTGGCCCAGGCACTTTCGCCTATGTTTTGCCCGCCTTTCAGGAGCCAGGCCGCAATTTATCGTCGTTATACGCCCACCAGCATTTTTTGGAAACCGCGGCCGAATATGGCGTGGTCTTTACCCTGGCCTGGTGTCTGGGGCTGGCCCATTTTTTACGCCGGGGAGGCGCGCACAAGCGCTTCGGGGCGCTAGCCATTTTAATCCAATCATTGTGGGATTATCCGCTATCCATTCCCGCGAATTTTTGGCTGTTTTGCTATTTCGCCGCATCTTCCACGCCGCAGACTTCCCGCGGGGTCAATATCGCGGCACGGTTGAAAATCATTTATGGCGTGCTGGCGGTCGCTTTAAGCGGGGGAATTTCGTATATGACTTGGCAGCGTTGGGAAGCCGACCGGCTTAAGGTCAGGGGAGTCGAATTATTCACCGAAGGCGCCCCGCCGTTCGAATCGGCGGCATTCTTTGCCCGATCCCTGAGGTTGGTCGATGATCCGGAGACCGAGCGCTTTGCCGCTGAGATCGAGTTGCGCCAAGTCGGCGAGGGTAAAAACCTCCATTCGGCCTTGGCGCACTTGGAGCGAGCGGCCGCGCTTAATCCCTATCGCGCCAGCACCTGGGTGGCTTTGGAACGCCTGCATAGGCGAATGAATAATCCCGAAGCGGCGAATGAACGGCGGCGTTTGGGCGCCAAGTTCTGTCCGGTTTTGAGACTCAACGGCGTAGCCGGAGTCTCGCCATGAAAGCGGCGCTGGCCTTGGCGGCGCTTGTTTTTTGCCAATTTGGGCCGAGCTGGATGCGGGGGTTAACCCCTTATTGGGGGGACTTAAGCTATATCCACCACCCTTGGCGGGCGCTTGAGAGCCAATTGTTGATGAGCGGGCGCCTTCCCTTGTGGAATCCTTATGTTTATTTTGGAATGCCCTTGTCCGCCACAATGCAGGACGCAGTATTTTATCCGGGGACGGCGCCCTATTTCTTTTTCGGCTTTGCCGAAGCCACGGCGATTTTTCACGCCTTTCATTATTGGCTGGCCGGGTTTTTAACCTATCTCTGGCTAAGGTCCCTGCGATTTCCGACTCTTTGCGCGCTGGGAGGAGCCTTGGGGGTTTGTCTGGGAGGGGTGTTTCTCGCCCGGCGATCTTTTTTGAACCACTTGGCGGTGTTAAGTCTTGCCCCGGGGATGCTGCTGTTTTACCGGCGTCCCGCGGCGCTGGCGCTGGTTTTAAGCTGCTCCTTTCTAGCGGGTTTTCCGCCGCTGTTGATCAGTTCTGCGGCGGCGGCCTGGGCCGTGAGCTTGGCTTTATCTCCAAAGCGGCGCTTAAGATTCGCTGCGGGCAGCGTCGGGGCCTGGTTTGGCGCTGGCGCGCTGGCCTTGGCATTTTCCGCCTGCCTTTTGCTTCCCGCCATGGAACTTTTTCAGCATTCGCGCAGAGCCGCCGGCCTGGCCTTGGAGGAATCGCTTCGTTTCGGTTTTTCAGCGGCCGATTTGCGGCTCTGGATCAGCCCGCTTTTGTCTGGAGCGGTTTTTAATCCTGCGGTGGAATGGTGGAAGTCCTGCTATCTGGGATTCATTGCTTGGATCGCGATAGTGGCCGGCTTAACCAAGTTGCCTCGCGCCAAGGCCGCGGTCTTGGCGGCGTTTTTATTTTTCACAGCACTTCTGATTTTAGGCGGATCAAACCCTATTTCGGAAGCGATTTGGTCTAAAAGCGTTCCTCTTAGATTTATCCGTTACCCCGGGAATTTAGCGGCCATGGCCTTGCCCGCGTTGGCTTTATTGGCCGCTTGTGGCTTTGAGCGTTTGCCCAAACGGCCGCTTTGGGTCGGTTTGGCGGCTTTGGAGTTGTTCCTTTACGCCGCGGGCAAAACGCCGCAAGCGTCCTGGCCCTTATTTGCGATGGCGGGATCCTTGACGCGTAGTCTGCAAGGCTCGCTGGGGGATAGCCGCTATCTGCTTTCGCCCCTGGCCCTGGAAAGCGAACAAGGACTTGGCCGCAATACTCCCGAGGCCATCTTAGATTGGAAGACCCGCCTTTATGGGCTCTCCAACGCTCCTTTTCGCCTGCGTTCAGCGGCCAATTTCGGCGATCCGTTGGCGCCGGGGCCGTCTTACCACGTCATGGATTTTCTCTATCGCCGCGCCAGCGCGCAGGGGGCGGCGGCTTATTTCCCTTGGGCGGGTATCGGCCGCTTACTGACCCCCGGCCTGCTTGAAGACTCAAAACTTTTACGTTATGAAGGCCGCAGGCTTTGGGAAATCTACGCCCCGGCCGTTCCCATCGCCTCGGCCTATGCTTTTGACTTTTCAACGGGCCTGCTAATTTCGGCCGAAATTTCCGAAGCGGCGCTTTTGCTGCCGGCCGGCCGGCCGCTGACTCTCAATCGTCCCCGGGAAGATCGTTATTCGCTCGTGGGGGTTTCGGATAGCCCCGGCTGGGTTTTTATTTCGGAACCGCGCTATCCAGGCTGGGAGGCCGCGCTTGAGACGGCGAATGGCCGCCGCGCCGCGCCGAGCCTTCCCGCCTTAACCGCGTTTCAAAAGATAGAGGTTCCGGCCGGCTCTTGGCGGCTGGATTTCCGCTACAACCCTTGGACCTGGCGTTTGGGACGCGCGCTTTCTCTGCTTTCTCTTATGGCTTTTGCGGCTTATTGGTACAATAAACTCGCGAATGTCTGATCCGAAGGCCCTTTCCGTTTTAATCATGGTTCCCACCTTAAATGAGAGAGAGAACATCGCTGCCTTGCTCACGGAGCTATTGGCTCTTTCCATTCCAGCGCTTCAAATCGTGGTTATCGATGATCAGAGTTCCGATGGAACGGCCGAGGCCGTGGAGCGGATGATCCGCCTTCATCCGCAGGCCCTGCGGCTTATTCGGCGCCAACCGCCGCCCGGCCGCGGTTTGGCCGGGCGCGAGGGCTTTCTTGATGCGCTAAAAAGCACAGCGCAGTACTGGATAGAAATGGACGGAGATTTTTCACACCAGCCCCGCCATGTCCCCCAGCTGCTGGAGGCCATGAAATCATGCGATGTGGCCGTCGGCTCCCGCTTTGTCCAGGGGGGCTGCGACGGGCGCAAGGCCGCGGCGCGCCGCTGGCTTACCTTGGCCGCGAATTTTTACGCTCGGGGCCTGCTTAACCTTCCCGTCGCAGACGTCAATTCAGGCTTTCGCTGTTTCAGCCGAAAAGCCCTCGAATCGCTGGCGCCGCAAAGCCTCAAATCGCGGGGCCCCTCCATCTTGCATGAGTCTCTTTTTCGGGCGGCGCGCGCCGGCCTGCGCATAAGGGAAGTCCCCATAGAATTCGTCGATCGCCGCGGCGGCGAATCGAAGCTCAATGGGCTGCGTTTGGGGGCGGGATTTTTTTGGGTGTTAAAAATGAGATACTTGCCTTAATGAGGCGTAAAGATTTTTTCTTTGTCGCCGCCCTGGCGTTTTTGGTTTTGGCCATTTTAGCGCCGGCTTGGTTTAGGCCCCATCAAGCTATCGCCAATTTCGGTGAAATTTACGCTTATCATTATCCCCTGCGCCATCTGGTTTCCTCCACCCTGGAAGCCGGGCGCATGCCTTTCTGGAACCCTTATATTTTCAGCGGCCTGCCCCTGGCCGGCAACTCCCAGAGCGTGCTTTTTTATCCAGTTTCTCTTTTGGGCCGGATTTTTCCGCTGATCCTTGCCATCTCTTGGGAGTATGCCTTTCATCTTTTCTGGGCAGGGTTGGGTGTTTTTTTTCTGGCGCGTCGCGCGGCCCTGAGCCCTTTGGGCTGCCTGCTTCTGGCCCTTCTCTATGCTTTTTCTCCGTTTTTGATTTACCGGATTACCGCGGGAATTCCCACGCTGCTGGCCGCCCTTTCCTGGGCGCCTTGGTGCTGGCTGGCCTGGCTTTCGCTTTCGCCGGGATTGTTAGCCGCCGGCTGGGCGCTTCAGCTTTTTTCCGGGCATGCGCAATTTATGGTTCTTAATGCCTTGGGCATGGGGCTCTGGGCCGCTTGGCACAAGCGGCCCAGAGCCCTGGCCATTCTTGGGCGCGAAGGCCTTGGGGCGCTGTTGCTTACCGCGGTCTATTGGGCGCCGGTGCGGGAATTTTTGGCCAATTCCATACGCGTGGACTGGCCTGCGCTTTACACCACCGCGTATTCTTTCGAGCCGGCCACGTTTTGGACCTGGATTCTGCCCGATGCCTGGGGCAATCCCTTGGACAAGACCTATAGGATGCCGCCCTCCGTATTTTTTGAGACCAGCGGCGTCTTTATAGGCCTTTCCGGATTTATCCTGTCGCTTATCGGCCTGCGGCGCAAACCCGCGGCCCTGCTGCTCATCGGCGCCGGAATTTTTTTGGCTTTAGGCGGTCACAACCCACTTTATCCTTTTTTGCTCAAATACAGCCCGCTGGGTTTTTTCCGCACTCCCGCCCGCTATCTTTTTCTTTGTTTGTTTGGCTTGGTAATCGCTGCGGGGGCGGGATGGCGGATTTTAGAAATGGCGCGGGGCGCGCGGCCGGCGCGGTATTTGATTTTTTTGGCCGTTCTTATTGAGCTGGTGGTTTGGGACAAGCGGTTTTTGCGCGCCGAGAATTCAGATTATTACCTGAAAACGCAACCCTCTTTGGCGCGGCAAATTTCCGCCAAGCCCTTCCGCGTGCTCACCGACCCGGAATTCGCCAACCCGAACAAGACGCTGCTCTATCGCGCCATGAACGTCAATGGCTTCGAAGCCTTCTTTTTGGGCGCTTATGCGCAATATGCGGCGCGCAGCGAAGGCCGCCCCGCGGTCGACCCCAGCCGTTCTTACTTGCAGAGCGCCGACAGCCTCCAGATGCGGCAGTTGGGCGTGGCTTACAAGATCACCGCGCGGGGGCTATCCAGGGCATCTGCGCCCTACGGGTTGTCTTATTTTACGCAAGCTTCCGGGGTATTGCCGGAAGCTGGGCCGAAGGTTTCTCTGGAAAGGCCTGAGGCTTGGCGTATCACGGGCCGCTGGCCTGCCCAAGCCGGACAATTGATCGTGGCTCAGCCCTACTATCCAGGGTGGCACGCTTGGGTTAACGGATTATACGTTCCATTGGAAAGATGGGATGGTTTCCTGCAGGCGGTTTCCGCGCCAAAGGCTCTATCGCCGGGACAAGAATTCGAGTTGAACTTGAAATTCACGCCGACCGGTTGGACGTTTTGGTCGCTGCTTTCCTTGCTTTCTTGGGCGGCCTGGTTGGCGCTCTGGGGGCGGAAGTTGCTCGCCGCATGAACCGCAAACATATTTCCGCGGCCGGCGCCTTGGCCGTGACCGTTATTTTCCTGGGCCTGGCCTTGCGCAACGTTCACATCAGGGGGTTGTGGGAAGTTTTGAGTTCGGCGCGCTGGCGCTGGCTGCCCCTGATGCTGGGGATTATTGTTCTTGATATCGCGATCAGGGCTTGGCGCTGGCGCATTCTTCTTTCCCGCGCCGCGACGCCGTCCATCGGCTTGCTGTTTCGCCTTGAGGCCGTGGGCCTGGCCGTTAATAACGTCCTATTCATGCGCTTGGGCGAAGTGGCGCGGGCTTTTCTAGCCAGCCGCGAACTCAATATTCCGCTTATGACCGCCTTATGCAGCGTGGCCGTGGAGAGAGCTTTGGATATGGCGGCCTTGCTGGCGCTATTCTGTTTAGCCAGCGCGAACTCTCCTTTTGTTCCGGTGTCTATACGCCAGGGCGTATTTTTGGTGTTTTTAGGGATGCTCTTGGCCCTCTCCATTCTGATTTTTTCAGAGTGCCGGCTGGGTCCCGGCGGAAGCTGGGAGAAGCAACTGCGCCGCTGGCCTAAAATTCATCACATAATCTCCCAGTTGGCGGCGGGAGCCGCGATCCTTAGAGAACCGCGCTGGTGCGCGACCGCCGTGTTTCTAAGCCTAATTCTATGGGCCTGCGACGCGGTTTTATACTGGGCCGGGGCCCTGGCTTTAGGTCTGGGCGGCGCCGTGACTTATCAACGCTCGGTTCTCGTGCTGTCTTGGGCCGGCGCGGGCGCGGCCTTGCCCGCGGCGCCCGGCGCCTTTGGCACTCTTGAGGCCATGATTAAATCCCTTCTGGTCGATATGGGAGTTTCTCCTCACGAGGCGCTGGCCTATGCATTTTTTTGCCATGTGATCATGTATCTGGTCGTGACCTTTTTGGGACTGGCTTTCCTCTATCGCATCGGACTTTCTCTTGGGGAGCTGCACTCGGCCATCAATAAACATCGCCAAACGGTTCCCTAACATGGCAGAAATTTCCGTGCTCATGGTCACCGCGAGCTTTCACCCTTATATAGGCGGAGCCGAGAGGCAGGCCTTGGAGCTCTCGGTGGCCTTGCGTGCGCGAGGCGTTAAA
>MGUO01000077.1:0-8318 GCA_001800015.1 Elusimicrobia bacterium RIFCSPHIGHO2_02_FULL_57_9 | reverse complement strand
TCAACCGGCTCTGGTGCCTGGGCTCCGGCGTGATCAATGCCCTGACCTTTATGATTTCCTTAACGGGCCACCTCATTAAGGAAGCGGGCAGCTACCAGGTGATTCACGTTCATTTAGCCGCTTCTCCCGCCCTGCCCGCGGTCGTTATCGGCCGTCTTCTGCGCAAACGGGTCTTTTTGAAATTAGGCGGCGGGCGCGGGGTCGGAGAATTGGCCCAATCCGCCGGCAGTCTCACGGGAAGGCTAAAGCTCAAATTGCTTTCGTGGCTACAGCCGCAATTTATCGCGGTTACGAGAGACCTTTCGCGGGAAACCGCGCTTTTTCTGGGCCCGGTGCCCTTGCATGTCATGTCCAACGGCGTGGACACGGACCATTACCGACCGGTTCTCGCCGTTGAAAAACAGGCGCTGCGCGCCCGGCTCGGCTGGCCGGCGGGGATTGGCTTTATTTATGCCGGACGCCTGTCACCTGAAAAACGCCTGCCGCAGTTCTTGGAAATTTGGGCTGAACTGGCGAAAAAATCCCGGGTCCAAACTTTTATGGCCTTCGTGGGCGATGGTCCGGAGGCGAGCGGCCTGCGGGAATCGGCATCAAGCCTGCGCATTCAGGACAGAATTTTTTTTCATGGTCCGGTGGATGATGTGAGTTCTTTTTACGCCGCAGCCGATATTTTTATTCTGCCTTCCGTATCCGAAGGCCTCTCCAATGCCTTATTGGAAGCCATGGCGAGCGGGTTGGCGGTTCTAGCCAGCCGTGTGGGCGGGACGGTTGAGGCGGTGGAGGAGGCGCGTCATGGCTTTCTTTTCGATCCTCAAGACAGCGCCGAGATTAATCACCAGATTCAGAAGTTCTTGGATCACCCTCAGCTGGCTGGAAATCTCGGCCGCGCCGGGCGGCAGGCGGCCCAGACGCGCTATTCGCTGGTTAAGATCGCGGAGAGTTATGAGAATTTATATCGTTGGGGCTTGCCGTGAAGCCGTTTTTTTCCGTCGTCATTGATAATCATAATTACGCCCGGTTTTTGCGCGACGCCATAGACAGCGTTCTCAATCAGGATTTTAAAGCCGAGGAAATAGAGCTCATCGTGGTTGATGACGGCTCAACCGATGAATCCTGGAAAATTTTATCCGCCTATGGATCGCGGATTCGCGCGGTTTTACAGGAGCAGCAAGGCCAGGCCGCGGCCTTTAACCGCGGGTTTCAAGAAGCCGGAGGAGAAATCGTTTGCCTGCTCGATTCGGACGATTTGTGGGACCCAGGCAAACTTTCCGCCGCGGCTCCTCTTTTCGACGATCCAGCCGTAGGGTTGGTCGAGCACTGGCTGCAGGATGCCGATGCCGCGCTTAAGCCCTTGCCGCAAAGCTTTCCTGGCTGGCCCGCGCGCTACCGCCTTGAGGATTTTTTGGCCGGCAACGCCCATTTTACCGCCACCAGCGGACTTTGTTATCGAAGGAGGTTTCTGGACAAGGCCCTGCCCATTCCTCGGGACCTTTTTTACTATCTCGACGACTTTCTAACCGTGCGCGTTCTTTTTGAAGCGGAGGCGGCCAATATTCCCCGAGTTCTTGGCATTCATCGCATCCATGGCGGCAATTGGTGCGCAGGCGGCTATGCGGACGCGCGCAAACTTGAGGTTGATTTCCGCAGCCGCGCTATTTTTTCCGAGCATTTGCGACGCTGGCTGGCCGAAAGCGGCAAAGCCTTAAGCCCGCGGTTCAAGGAAATGGAAAGCCTGGAAACTTTTCGGCGTCAGGTGCTTTATGAGGCGCTGCAGGCTCGCCCAGCCGCGGCTTTCGACGCCTGGCGGCGGGGCGCGGCCAACGCCAAGAATTCCTCTTTCGGCCGCTTCAGGCTGGCCAGCCTGCTTTTGGCCGTGGTTTCCCCCAACTTGTATTTAGCCGCCCACTCTCTTTATGCCCGCGCCGGTTCGCTTAAGAATCTGCGTTTGAGGCTGTTTCCATGACCTCTCCTGGAAACAAAGCCCTGCGTTTTGCCCGGTATGTCAGTTGGAACGTGCTGGGCCAGCTGGGCGTTGGAGTATCAAGTTTCCTCTTTATCCCGTATTTAGTGCGAGGGATGGGGCTGTCGACCTACGGCCTCTATATTCTGATGCAGACAGCCACCGGGTATCTCTTGATCTTCTGCCTGGGGGCCGGCAGCGCGACGTTTAAGTACGTGGCCCAATTCAACGCCGACCCCGGCGCCGGGCTTAAACAAACTTTGCGCCATGGCTTGATGATGCATGTTATCGGCGCTTTAGCCGGGGCGGCGGTGTTCGGCCTGGGCGCCCAATTTTTTATCGTTCATTTATTCCGGGTGCCGCAATCCCAGGCCGCGGCCGGCGTGTTCGTGCTGCGTTGCGCGGCAATCGCCGCGATTTTCATGGCCTTGATTCAATTCGCCGTTTCCATTATGCAAGGGCTGCGGCGGTTTGATTTGCAGAATCTCGTTGCCTTTCTTCAGAATGGACTGGCCCCGGTTGGAGCGGCCGCCGCGATCGCTTGGGGACTGGGGCTTCATGGCGCCGCGATTTGGTTTGCGGCCTGGAACGCCGCTGTTTGCCTTTTGGCTTTGATCCTGGCTTGGAGAATCCTGCCGGAGCGCTCGGGCCGGAAGGCCGGGCCTGGTTTTAATTTTAAAACCTTCGCCGGCTATGGCCTCAGCCTTTGGTTCGGCCCCTTGGCCTGGATCGTTACTTTCCAGTTCGATAAGATATTCATCGCCCGCGCCGCTTCCCTGTCGGCTTTGACGCTTTATGCGGTGCCGGCGGGAATATTGCAGCGCCTGCAGGTTTTGCCTGCGATCGTGGGAACGGTTCTGCTGCCTATGATCAGCGAACTTAAAGGCCCTGACGCGCCGGCCGCTTTGAGGAGAATGTATCTAAAATCCGTAAGATTCGTTCTATGGCTGCTTTTGCCCGTTTTCGTTCTTCTTTTCGCCTTGATGCCGCAATTTTTGACCTTGTGGCTGGGCGGTGAATTCGGCGACCGCAGCGTCTGGCCCGCGCGCTGGCTGGTGATAGCCCAGGTGTTTTTAATGATCCATTCCGTTCCTAACGCCGTGGTGGCCAGCCGGGATAAGCCCTGGCATCTTTCGGCCGTGGCCTGGGCGCAGGCCATTATCAGCTTGCTGGCCTGGAAGCTTCTCATTGGGCGATATGAGCTTTTAGGCGTGGCCCTGGGCTCGCTGCTGGCTCAAATCATTCCCGCCTGTTTTTACTTGGCCTATGTGCACCGCAATATCTTGAAAATTTCATTCAAAGAATATTATCAAGAGGGCTTGCGCGCGCCGTGTTTAAGCGCGGCTATCATGCTGGGCCTAGTGTTTCCCTTTCATGCCTCGGCCACGAGCTGGCCTCTTTTCGCTTTATTCTCGCTTGGCGGGATGGCGATCTTTTATGGTTCGACCTGGTTTCTTTGCAATCCGGAAGACCGCACGACGGTGAGAGAATTTATGGAGCCGGCATGAAGATAATGGTCGTGATGGGAACTCGCCCCGAGGCCATCAAATTGGCGCCGGTGATATTCGCTCTGCGCCGACAGAGCGGCTTTCGGGTTTCAATCTGCGCCACGGCCCAGCACCGGGATATGTTGGACCTCATGCTGAGGACATTTTCCCTCAAACCGCACATAGATCTCAACTTGATGCGGCCAGGCCAGACGCCCAACGAAGTCCTGCAAAGAGTGATTCAAGGCATGGATAAGGTTTTAGAAAAAACTCAGCCGGACCTGGTTCTGGTCCAAGGAGATACCACGACGGTCTTGGGCGCGGCCCTGGCCGCTTATCACCGGCGCATCGCCATCGGGCATGTCGAGGCCGGGCTGCGAACTTTCGATAAATGGAATCCCTTCCCGGAGGAGCAGAACAGGGTTGCGGTCGATCATTTATCGGATCTTTTATTCGCGCCCACGCAAACGGCCAGGCGCCGGCTGCTGCAGGAGCATATACCGTTTAAAAATATTTTTGTAACGGGCAATACCGCGGTAGACGCCTTGGTTTGGGCCGCCAAGCGCCCGCATCGCTTCGAAGCCCCGGCTTTGCGCCGGCTTGCCGCGCATAAACGCTTGGCGGTTTTAACCCTGCACCGGCGCGAAAGCTTCGGCGCGCCCATGAAGCGCATTTTTGAAACATTGCGCAACGCGGCGCAGGAACGGCCGGAATTGCAATGGGTTTATCCGGTGCATCCCAATCCCCATGTTCGGGCCATGGCGCATCAATTGCTGCGCCATCCCAATTTCACCCTGGTTCCTCCCCTGGGATATTTAGATTTTGTTCACTTAATGAAAAAGTGCGAATTCATCGTCACGGATTCGGGCGGCATCCAGGAGGAAGCGCCCAGCCTAGGCAAGCCCGTGATCGTGGTGCGTAAGGCCACCGAACGCGGCGAAAGCCTGGGCCGTTGGAGCCAATTGGCCGGCCTTCCTAACGGTTTAAAAAAGGCCGTATTGGCTCTAGCCGATGGGAAATGGCGGCGGCCGTCGCGGAGCAATCCTTTCGGCGACGGCCGCGCCGCTCAAAAAATCGTTCGCATCATCAGGCAATGGGGAAAGAATGTTTGATATACTGAAATTTCGACCAATGATCGACTCTTCTCCGGTGAAGGGATTCTCCTGGAAGGGGCGCCGCGTGATGGTCACTGGCGCCGATGGCTTCATGGGCTCGCACTTGGCCGAGCGCCTGCTTAAGCAGGGAGCCTCGGTCACGGTGTACGTGCGCGGAAACTCGATCAACGGCACGCATCTCCACACCCTCAAGAACACCGCGCACCTCGAGAAGCGCTTCCGCTTGATTCTAACCGGCGACATCGCCGCCGCCGATGCCATCGATCTCATCCGCGACGACGCTCCCGAGTACATATTCCACTTGGCCGCAGATGCTTACGTCCCAAACTCTTTTTCCCATCCCATCGAGGTATTCGAGACTAATCTGACCGGGACGCTCCATGTCCTGCAGGCGGCGCGCAAGATCAAGCGCTTGAAAAGGGTCGTGTGCACCTCCTCGAGCGAGGTCTACGGCACGGCGCAGTACGCGCCGATCGACGAGACCCATCCCCTCAACCCCACTTCGCCCTACGCGGCCTCCAAGGCGTCGGCCGACCGCGCGGCCTGGTCGTGGTGGAACACCTACGGCTTGCCGGTGGCCATCATCCGCCCCTTCAACACCTACGGGCCGCGCCACACTTACGACGTGATTCCCAAGTTCATAGCGTTGGCCCTCCAGGGCAAGACTCTCACCGTGCACGGCAGCGGCAAGCAGACGCGCGACTTCACCTACATCGACGACATGGTGCGAGGGTTTTTGATCATGGGCTCGCACCCCGAGGCTGTGGGCCGCGTGGTCAACTTCGGCACGGGTAAGGACGTGGCGGTCAAGGACATCGCGCAGAAAATCGTGCGCCTGTCGGGCTCCGCTTCGCCCATCGTGCACACCGATGAGCGCGCGGCGCAGGTCCAGCGCCTCATTTGCGGCTGGAAGCTGGCCAACAAGCTCTTCGGTTTCCGCCCAACGGTGGACATCGACGAGGGTTTGCGGCGTAACATCGAGTGGGCGCGGGTGCATCAGCCGCGCGCATGAGCGCCAAGCGCCTGCGCGTCCTGGCCGTAGGCTGCACGCCCCTGGCCGCCAAGACCATCGCCGTCGTCGAGGAGTTGTCCTCTTGCGAGCTGGCGGGAGTGGTCAACCTCCACCCGGAGGAGGGGCGCCTAAAGAGCAACTATGACTCCTTCTCCGACTGGGCCGCCAAGAATCCCGAGCGTATGCATTGGACCTCGGACATCAACTCCGAGGCGACCCGCGCCTGGATCGCCTCGCGGCGCTGCGATGTCATGATCCAGGCGGGGTGGTCGCAGATATTTCGAAAAGAGGTCCTCACCCTGCCGCGTCTGTTCGCGATGGGCATCCACCCCGCGCCCCTACCCAAGGGCCGCGGCGGGGCCGTCATCAACTGGCGGCTCATCGAAGGCGGCGGGCCCTGGGGCAACAGCCTTTTCGTGATGCTGCCATCCGTTGATGCGGGCGACGTGCTCGACACCGAGCCCTTCGTGCTTGAGCCGCGCGACGATATACGCACGGGGCACCTTAAGGTCGACCGAACGGCCATCAAGATGTTGCGTCGCACTCTGCCCAGGATCGCCTCCGGCAGTTTCGAGCGCCGGCCGCAGGATCCATCGCAGATGACCAAGTACCCGCGCCGCAAGCCGCAGGAGGGCCGTATCACCCCGCTCTGGCCGGCGCGCAAGTGGCTCGATTACGTGCGCGCGCTCACGCATCCCTTCCCGGGCGCTTTCCTCGAAACGGAGCGCGGCGCGCTGATGGTTTGGAAAGCCGAGCCTGGCGAGGGCTCGGGCGCGCCGGGATTCCTGCTCGAGATCTCTCTCGGACGCGGCGTGAAGGTTGGTAGCGGGGACACCCCGGTGTGGCTGACGCTCGTAACACCGCCGGGGGATGTCGAGTGTTGGGCCGACGAGTGGGCCGCGGAGGCGGGCTTGGAGCCCGGAACGGTCCTGGCGCGATGAGGCGGGGGGCGGCGCTGTCGGCCGTGACGCGTTGGGTGGATCGCTGCGGCGTCCAGGTTCGCCGCGGCGCGCTTGCGGGAGCCTTCAACGCTTGGTACGACCTTGAGGCGCGGCGCTTCGCCTACGTCTACCCCGAGATCACGGGCTACGGCATCACGACCCTTCTCTACCTCGATTCCTTGACGAGCCGTCACCGCCGCCTGGCTCGCGCGCGGCAGGCGGGCGACTGGGTGCTCGACCGAGCCCTGCACCCGGACGGCGGCATACGGCCGCGAGACTACTTCGAGCGCCAGGAGCGCTCGCCCTTGTTCGCCTTCGAGAGGCACTTGTCGGTGAGCTTCGACAGCGGCATGGTGCTCTTCGGTCTGACAAACCTCTTTGCGGCGACGCGCGACGTTCGCTATCGGCGCGGAGCGCTTAAGGTAGGATCCTTCCTCACCGACCAGGTCCAGAAGAAGGACGGCTGGTTCCACGCCTGCCTCGTGCCGGTTTGGAGGGGCTGGGAAGAGAGACTCGACAAGTGGTCGGCGCAGAGCGGCCCCTTCCATGCCAAGCTCGCCATGGGCCTAATCCAGTTGAGCAGGGTGACGGGCGAGGCGCGCTTCGCCCGCGCCGGCGCCAAGGCGTGCGAGCGCAGCCTTAAGGCCCAGCGTCCCAATGGGCGTTTCGTCTGTTACCGCGCCGACGGCAGCACGCATATGCACCCGCACATGTACGCGGCCGAGGGGCTGTTGTGGGCGGGGCTTGAGCTCGGCCGGGCGGCCTTTGTGCGCAGCGCGGCCAGAGCGGCGGCCTGGGCGCTTTCTGTCCAGGAACCAGACGGCGGGATGCCCTGTCGCGCGGGCGAGCGGCCGGGGCAGTTCAACCGCAATCAGCGCAGCGACATTTTGGCGCAGGTCCTGCGCCTGGCCACCGTCTGCCAGGCTCTTGGGGCGCTGCCCCGCGCAGCCGCGGGGGCCATGGACCGCCTAGAGCGGCGCCTGCTCTCCTTCCAAAACGTGGTCGGCCCGCAGGCTGGGGGCTTCCGCTACGGTGCCGAGATGAACGGCGAGTCCCGCAATCACGTGAACTTCTGGTGTTCGGCCTTCGCTCTGCAGGCTTTGGCCATGCGCCGCGAGGCGACGGGGCGAGTGCCGTCAATGGGGTTCTTCATCTGATGCGCGTCGCCATCGAGGTTGACTACGCGGGCGCGGGCGTGCGCGGCGGCACTCACTACATCAACCACCTGCTTGAGAACTTGGCGCGCGTGGCGCCCGAAGACGAGTTCCTCATCTTCGGCTTTTTTTATCACGATTTTGCGCGCAAGCTCCAGCAGGTGCGCGTGCCGGCCGCGCCCAACATGAAGCTGGCGGTCCGCCGCTGGCCGCAGTCGCTGGTCAGCCGCCTGGAGTGGGGCTGCGGTCTTCCGCTCATTGAGGGTTACCTGGCCCTGCGCGGGGTCGACGCCTACCACTGCTTCCGGCCCCCGTCGCGCGCGGCGCGCCGAGTGGTCGTCATGCAGCCGGACATAACGCCTCTCACGCGCCCGCAGTGGCATCCGCCGGAGAACCTTGCGGTGTGGGAGAATGTGACCAAGCCCGGCCTCTTGCGCGCGGGCGCGATCATGACCTATTGCGAGGCTACCAAGAAGGACTTGGTCGAGCGCATGGGCGTAGCGCCGGAGAAGGTTCACATCACGCACCTGGGCGTCGACCACGGCCTTTTCAAGCCTGGCCCTGGTCTTGAGGGCGTAGCGCCGGAGAAGGTTCACATCACGCACCTGGGCGTCGACCACGGCCTTTTCAAGCCTGGCCCTGGTCTTGA
>MGUO01000076.1 GCA_001800015.1 Elusimicrobia bacterium RIFCSPHIGHO2_02_FULL_57_9 | reverse complement strand
AGAAGGGGGGCATTCCCCTCTGGTTTCTCGGGCGCGGCGCCTCGAGATTTTCCGGCGCTTACGGCGGCGGAGCCTTGGGCGGCGTTTTGGGAGGCCTGGGCGCTAAAATCGGCGTTTCTATATTAGCCGCGGCTTTGGGCGCGGGGGCTTATGGGCTGGGCAAAACCTTGGCGCCGAATGAAGCCAAGCTGGCGGCCGCCAAGCAAAGCAAACTTTTCGCGGATGGCGCCCCGCGCTACGGCGGCGATCTTTCCGGTCTGCCTTCTAACGGCCGAGCCCCGGATTCCTTAGGCATGGTTTCGGGCAGCCTTGACGGCAAAACGCCCGAGCAACGCGCGGCCGAGGCGGCCGAAGCCCAAGCCGCGGCCAATGCCGGGGCGCAAGTCCAAGCCGATCAAGACGACGCCGCGCAGCAAGCCCCGGCGGCTGCGGGAGTTCCCGATCCGGCCTCCTTGGCTGCCGCGGCCGGCGCAGGCGCTTCTGCCGGCAAAAGCGGGCCTTTTGCCAGCCGTTTTGGAAATTTAAGCAGCGCTTTGTCGGGGCAATCAGGCGCCTCGGCTCTGGCCGGAGGCGCGGGCCTTTCCGGCGGAATAGGACGCAGCTTTGATTCGCTTGCCAAGTCGCCTGGGAAAATAACCGGAATCGGCGCTCCCCGAGCTCCGTCGCGCGCTTCCGCCCGACAGGCTCGTCCCACGACCAGCCACGGCCGGGGTCTAGCCCGCCGGCAATTGGACCGGGCCGTGGATTTATCCAACCAGGCGCGCACCGGCGTCAATGAAACCCGCGCCACCCGCGCGGACACCCCTTTTACCAATAACCCCGGCGCGGGCTCCGCCATCGGAGGCGTGGGCTCTGGGACCGGCGGCGTTCTGGGACCGGGCGCCGATGAAGTCGCCGTTAATCAGCCCAACACCGGCGGGCCTATTGATGCAAGCAACGCCTCCGTGACCCCGGACTGCAACGCCCAATTTCCCGACGGCGGCTATTTGACGCCCACCGGCGGCTGCGCGCCGAAAGTCAAGGGCAAGAACGTGACCCCGTGGCAGGGTTTGTCGAAGATGGCCATGATTTTGCTCATCATCGGCAACGCGCTTCTTTTGGCGGCGTATCTCATGAGCCTAACGGGCTATGGGAAAGAGTTCGCCTATATGTTCGCCTATGCCGCCGCCGCCGTCGGCGCCATTGTTTCTGTCCTGGGCATGGTTATTATGGGCATGGGCCAGACCTTGCAGGGACTTATCTATACGTTAAGCGGGGCTGGTCTCGCCGTGGGTGGCCTGTGGGCGGCCAGCGGCATGAAGCCAACACCAGAATGGAATTCGGGAGCAATTAGTTTATCCGATCAAATTAGATCTAATATGATGAGCGAGAAGATTTATAGTGCTCCCTCTACTACTACGCCGGACGCTATTCCAGCCAAAACCCTAGTCAATATCGATGTTGGTTGAGGAAACGGTGTAACAGCGGTGCCAGGCTTTGAATTACTTGAATTGTTCCCGTCACCTCGATATTAAAAACTGCTGATAAATTAATCGCTTCTCTTCCCCAACTTTCCGCACGGACAGTCGCCGGCCTGATTTATCGACGTTATTTCACCCTCACCGATATCTGGTTCTGCGCTCCCGCAATACAAACGGAGACGGCCCAGCAAGCCGCCAGAGGCAGTATTGGTTCAACGAAGTGCCTTGTTCCGCGGCCTTCTCCAAGAGTTCCCGGTGCAAGTCCTTAGGCAGCCTAACTACTATCTTTCCTTTCAATGCGCGCGTGGCGATAGGCTTTGGAATCGGCCATCCGCTTTCTTCGCGTGATTCAAGCCACAGGTCAATGGCGGTTTCCAGCTCTTTGAGCGCCGCGTCCGGCTTATCGCTTGACGCTGAACAACCGGGGAGCTCGGGAGCCATGGCGATCCACTCGCCATCCTCATCGCTCCAAGATACTTTCATTTCATAATGATGCTTAATGTTATGCGATTTCATGATCCCGTCACCTCCGTCTTGCGGCGATCCAGGATATCCAGAAGCTGCCTGACCTGCTACGGCTTGGCATGGCCATCATGTCTGGGTTGGATAACCATTGTCTCCATTAGCTTGGGATGCTTATATATTCTGTGGCTTCCTTTCTGACGGTCAAATAAAAATCCAACGGATTTGAGAGTCTTGCAGAAATCATTGAACTTAATGTTGCGTGGGTTATTGCGAAGGGCGGCTAAAAACTTATCTTTGCCCACCAAGACATGATAGCTTATATGATATCATTTTTCAAGCCTTTTTGGGGCCAACGGCATCGAAAGCGCCTATTTATATACGATTCGACCCCTCAAAAAGTTCCCGAAATCTTCTTTTCAGGGCCAATCTGACACATTCCGACAGTTTCTGACGCATAAGTAAAAAAATAGTAATAAAATCTTTGCAACATTGACAAAAAATGGCTCGGGGGCTACACTGATTGCAACTGTAGAGGTGAGCTATGTCCGATCCAATCATAGGAAAGGATGAACCCGTTTTCCTGGCCACTCCGGTGTCCGGGGTCGATATCCCTGACCTGAAAAAGAAAGAAAAAGAACGCAAAAAAGCCGGGGCTGCCTGGGGCCAGGTTAAAACCGGAGGCTCGCCGTTTAACGGGGCCACCGGCGGCAACGGCGCTGCCTCCACTTTCGCCGGTGCCGGCCGCTTGGCGCAAAACGCCGCGGCTGGGGCCGGAGGCTTTTCGCGTTTTAAACCGTCCCTTGTCAGCCGTTTATGGGGAACCTTCGCCGGCAAACTAATCTTGGCCGGCTTTACCGCCTTGATCGCCGGCGCTCTGACCATCATAGGCTCGCAGATGATGGTCAGAGCGCCGTACATGGTGCCTAACCTGGGCGGCATCAGCTCCTCCATCCAGGTTGCGGGAGCCGATCATGACCGTCTGCAGTATGCGGCGGGCAGCGGCAAGGGGCAGATTAAATATGATGAAACCCCTGGGCTGCCGGACTGGGCCAAGCAGCAAGAGCCTGCGCCCGCCGATGAGCCCCCGGCGCCGTATGAGAACCCCTTTCCGAGCCTGCCGCATAATCTTTCCGGGGCCAAGCTTACCTCGCAATTAGGCGGTCGTTTTGGAGGCAAGGACATTTTCAGCGGAGCGGGCGTCGGCGCGCCTAAATTCGGCGACGGCTTTGACCGCTCCAAAATCGCCAACTTGACCCCGCCGCAGCCCAAGGGGGTCAGCCGGGCCATGAAAGGCAATCGAAGGGTTGCCTCGCAAAAGGCGCTGGCTTTTCGCGGCCGCAGCGCGCGCGCCATGGGGCAGTTGAAATTGGCGCGGGCCATGTCGGTGGCCGGGGCCAATTCCACCCAGGCCGACACCTCGAAGGGCCGGGCCACCGACGCTTTTGAGCAGCGCGCTATCACCGGCGGGCAGGTGGCCGATCCCAATGGCAACGGCCAGGGAATTCCTATCGCCGGCCCCAACGTCGATCCCAATGCGGGCGGGATACCTCCCATAGATTATGTCCCGCCGGAGCCGCCGGATGTCCCGGGCATGAACGCGACGCCTTATCAGCCCCAGCTCAATACCGCGATTAATCTGGGCGCTATGGCCGGAAAGCTGACCAAGGCCGGCAAGAAGATGATCATGATGGGCATCATCCTCATGGCCATCGGCGCCGCCCTGATGAGCAATCCTTTTACGGCCGCGATCGGAGCCGCGCTTCTGGCTATTGGAGCCATGCTCCTGGGCATGGGCTTGGCCATGCTGATGATGGCCGCGGCCTTGGCCAGCATGGCCAAGGGCCTGGGCGATCAAATCCAGAAAATGTTCGGCCAGCTGGCCCAAAACCAAATCGTGGCTGAATGCGTGGACCAGGCCATAGCCAGCGGCAACGAGCAGTGCCAGGAGACCAAGACCAAGGCTCCAAACATGAACACGACCATCCAGCAGGACGTTGAGAAAGAGCGCAACTCCAATTTTGAATTGGAAACCGGCAAGCCCTTGTAATCCCATGGCTGACGCCACTTTCCTTGAGCGCAACAAAAAGAAAAGCTTGCTGGCCCTGTTGCTTCTTTTGATCAGAAGTCGCAAGGAAATCTGGCCCTTGCTGGTGGTCGCCCTCTTGATGGTCTCGTTTATTTTCGTCGGGCCTTTGGCCGGGCAATTTAAATTCGGAGGCAAGGTCTGGTCCGCCTTGCTGCGCGTGCCGGGCTTCAGCTACGCTGCACAGGGGTTGGAGCTCACCGGCATGAAGCTGGCGCTTAAATTTGGCTTTATTTCCGGTGGAGGCTATGCCGGCGGCTCCTTTCCCCAATTGATGGCCGCTTTTAAAGCCGCTCGGGATGAGAAGGCCGGCCATTGGGCTTCTTTATGGCGCTCGGCCGCAGCCAAGGGATCGGGAGCGGCGGCAGGCTCAGTTATCAACGTGGTCCAGCTCGATATTAAGGCTTTGACCGGCGGGGGCATTCTAACCCCCGAGGATGCCCAGGGCTATGACAAGGGCGTGTTTATCGCCGAAGGGGATTTACGCGGGGAACGCGCGGCCCAGCTTGCCGCTCAGGCGGCGGCGGGCAAGGGCGTGGGTCCCAGCGCCGGCATCGTGACTTATGCCGGCGTGGGGTTTTTCGCCTATGGCCGCGCTCCGGCGCAAGGTTCGGGAATTCCAGGTCCGGGCGGCGATCTCCCCAATGTCGGGGTCAAGCAATATCCCGGCTCACCCGGCCAACAATCCGAGCTATACAAAAAGGCGACTAAAACCGGCAAGCATAAGGCCTCCAATGTCGGAGTCAAGGCCAGCTGAACCAAGGCCTTCGCGCAGTTAAACGACGATTACGTGCACAATTCCATGGCCACCGCGCCGCGCTGCCGTTCCACCGCGGGCTGCCCGCCGGAATACGCCACCACCAATTCCGGGGCGGTATACGACAAAATCCAGCTGAGCGGCGCGTCGGAGGTTTTGACCTCGCCGACTCCTGTCGCCGATATGGACGGCATAGTCGGGAACGTCGCGATTCCCAGCGATGAGGAACTCTCCGGGCTGCAGAGCAATGCGGATCAACTGGTGAAAGACGCCGAAGCCTGCCGGCAGGCGGATCTCGCTCACCATGATAATGAGCAAAGTCTGCTGGATCAGATAGAGAAGAAATGCGAACAGATGCTAAGCGCGCAGATGGAGTGCCTGAAGTACCTGGATCCTCCTTGTAAGTGCGGCTGTTGCTGGATATGCTTCTGGTGTTGGGGCGAGTGCAATAAATGTAAAAGCAAAAAACCGCCGTGCAAGCAGTCAAAAGCTGAAATCGATGCCTTGATGGCGAATTATTGCAGCGAAACGAAAGCTCATTATAACCAATGCCCATTCATGCAAAAGCAGCCATATTCATGTTTTGGGAGCGGGGGCGTTGGCCCCGCCTGTTGACAACATGGAGAAAAATAATGGAAAAACAAGATAAGAAGACCCCCCCGATCCCGCTTCTTAGGGGCGACGCCCCGAAAGCCCCGTTTAAATTCGCGCTGCTCAACAAGGGCGCTTCTTTCCTCGAGCGCTTTAAGACCTTCAAGAAAAAGGACATGGCCTTTATCATGGCCGGCTTGGGGGTTCTGTTCATGGCCCCCTTGGCCGAGCACTTTTTGATGAGCCCGGACGCGCAGGACTCGGGCGCCTTTAAAGAAGGCTGGGGTTTTCGCGACGGCGCCGGCTCTTTCGGGAAAGGCGACTCGCCCTATGAGCGCGGCGTTAACGGCCTGGCTCCCGGAGCCTTGGCCGGCGGCGGCAGCGATATCATCACGCCTTTGAATGTGAGAGACCCTTCCGCCCTGGTCATGGGCCCCAGCGCCTCAGCGCAGCCTCCGGCCACCGGCGCGCCGCCGGAAAAGGAGGGCAAAAGCGACTGGAAAGACGCGCTAAAGAGCGCGGCCAGCGAATCCACCAAAAGGGCCAGCCTTCCCGTTCCCAAGGTGGCTTTAAGCCAGAGCGGCTTGCGCGGCTTGGGCGCGGCCCCCGGTGGTTCGGGCGCCAGCTTTAAATTGGATCCGATTTCAGCCGCCAATGTTCCCAACCGCGGCGGCGCAGGTCCTTCTTCCCTGGCCAACGTGCGCCCGACGCAAGGCTATAAAGGAGCGGCCGGCGCCCGCGGCCTGACCAACCCCAGCGGCGGCTCCATTGAGGCCCTTAAAAAAGCCGCGCGCGACGCGGGCGCGGATTTTAACCGCAACGGGCCGGCTTCCGCCGCCCTGGAAAGCGCGGCGGCCCGGCAAATGCCCGCGGGCGGGGCCGACGGCGGCATGGGCCCCGGCGGGGGGGGCGCGGATAAGGGTGCCGGCCAAAGCCAGGATAAAGGCAGCAAATCCACCGGCGAATCCCTTGAATTTTTGCGCATGAAGCAGGAGCAGGAAAAAGCCATCGATCTTAAGTGGAAGCTCATCGAGAAAAAGACCATGCGCTGGCCGAATCTGCAGGATAAGATGCTGGAAAGCATGGTGATGAAGGCCTTCGTTGACCCGCTTACCGGCGTTATCGCCGATTTTGTTAAGGAATTCGGAAGCGGCGGGGATAAGAAATATTTTTGCTTCAAAGACGGGGAGGACAAAGACAAGAAAGGCGATGATCTGCCGTCTGTGATGGTGGTAAAGGAAAGCGAGGTCAAGGAGTGCCATCTTGAATATGGCGATAAAAAGGAGAAAAAAGACAGCAGAGTCTTTTATGCCGTTGGCAAGAATCGCAAGACCATATACACGCACAAAGACTGCGAAGCGAAACACAAAATGAGGTGCAATGGGGAGGCTGACGATAAGGGCATGGACCGCAGCGATGATCCGGCTATTCCACAGCTTCCTCCCGGAGTAGTGAATCCTAATCCGATTGGCGACGGGAGGGTTAGGAATATATGCAATGACTTGATAACCTTAAAAGCCAGATTCTCCGATTCCAGGGTTACGGCCGATGGGCTAGCCGAGATCAGACAGGCAATAGAGGCCATGTTGAAAGGCGGCCAATCCATCTCCATGGCGCAGAGAGCGTTTTTTGGCAAGGAATTGGCGTCGCAATGCAGGGAAGGCGGCAGCATAAATAACGGCGAGAGCGTTCCTGCTCGTTTGAAAAAAACCAGGGAGGAGTTGGTTTTGGAGCTGAAAACCATGTTCGGGGCGATGACGACAGCTAAAAATGGAACAAGCGCCGTGCTGGGAGAAGGCAGGCCATGGCCTGCCGCGGGCGAGCTGGGACTCGCTGTGCAGATCATTAGAAAATACTTTGATCCGGCTCAAGCAGAGGCTACCAAGGACCAAGCCCTTCAAGCGGTCCAAGCTTTAATAGAGTTGCATAACGGGGCTTGGCCGCCGTTCAACGATAGCAAAGCGCTTGAGAATGAAGTGGTCGCGGTGAAGCAAAAAAATAACGCGGTTAAAGGCTCTCTCGCGGATACCCTTAAGATTCTGGATCAGGTGCCGGGCCATTTCAATGCCGCGGAGAATCGTTTAGCTCCCGTGAAAGGGTATTTAGATGCCATCAAAGCAAAGGACCCGAAAGATAAAACACAAGTGAGGCAAAAATTAGATGATTACCTGGAATCCCTTAAGGCGGGGAATCTGGACGTTGCCCGGGAGCGCTATGAGGAGTATGTAACAGACTTGACGCAGCAGGGCAACGCCGCTCCCAAAGTGGACACACATCAGCCGTTCGTTCTTACGGCCTATCAAATCACTAAAGCATCCATAGGGGGCCAAACGCTGGGGTCCGTTTCTCTTGAAAAATTAGCCAGGCAAACGGAGGAGCATTTCGGCAAACAGGAGCTGCGGCCAAAGCCCAAAGAGCCTCTAAACGATACCGAAAAGATGGCGAGAAACGCGTTCCTCAACATGGTTGGGGCGGATGAGAAGATGCCGGGGCGTGCCTTGACCACCCATCGAGAAGCAGCCGTCAAGCAGGATGAAACGCTGCCCAAGGTCCAGGATATTCAGGATACCTTGAATGGAACAACAACAGCCGTGCCGCAGCGGGCGGCTCTCTAATGAGTAGATAAGTAGGTCCTTTGGCCCTTGCCGCTTAAAGGGCCGAAAGATACCATATATCAACTTTTGACATACATTAAGGGAGCATATTAGCTTGGAGAAAACCATGAACCCCTTCAAGTCCCTCGTGGGCTTTTTTATTGCCCTCATTTTAACCCTGCCTGCGGCGCCTTTGCGCGGCGCCGAAGATGATTGGGCCACGGTTCGAGTCGGTAAAAGGCTGGAATTTTACATATTAAAAAGCAATCTCGAAAAGCTGAAGGCAAGCAAAACCGCCGACATGCGGCCGCTTTATTCCAAAAAAAGGGAGTACCGGAAAACCGCTGCGTTGGAGAAGGACGATAAAGCGCGCTATTGGATCCATTATAAGGGCACTGGCTATAGAATCAGCCCGACTATTTTAGGTTTGCCGCAGCCTGCAGCCGAGCGAAAGCAGGCGGATGCCTCCCGATCAGAGCAAGACCGGGAAATTTTTGATCTTGTCTCGAAGTCGGGCTTAAACGAGAGTCAGAAAACCCGGGCCATGGGAATCCTCCGCGGATTGAAAGCCAATAATAAGGAGCTCTATGCCAAGGTGTTGGCAATGAGTCCTGCCCGGAGAGATGCTTTTCTCGCCTTGCCGCCGGAAGAACTCGAAAAAATTATAAAAGGAAAACCGGACGAAGCGGAAGCCAAATTAGCCGCCATTTTGGCGCAAGCCGAAGCCCTGGGCCATAAGGGGCATCAAAATCCAGACGTGGAACTTCCCGAGGGCAAAATCACGATGGAGGACGGGGAGATTAAGGGGCTTAATATTTTAAAAGATTTGACCAGGTTAATAGCGGCCAAAAATACGGTAATCATCAATAATATTGCCGGACGTTTTGAGCGCTTTATTTTGGAAGAAAAAAAAGGGGACAGCGGCTATGT
>MGUO01000075.1:12807-16082 GCA_001800015.1 Elusimicrobia bacterium RIFCSPHIGHO2_02_FULL_57_9 | reverse complement strand
ACGTCCGGGATGTTGGGCAAAACCTTGCGGATCGGCTGTCAGCGCGGACAAAACTTGCTCGCTGGCCCGGCCCCTGAGCTGCTCGTTAACCAGCAAGGCGGGGGCAAAATCGCAGGCCCCTAGGCATTCCATTTCCTCGAAGCTCAAAGCCCCGTCCGGCGTAGCCTGCCCCGCCTTGACCCCAAGCTGCTTTTCCAGGCAGGACACCATGGCGCTGGAGCCGGCCAGGGCGCAGGATAAACCGCGGCAAATCCCGATCCGATATCGGCCCATGGGGCTTTGGGTGAAATAGGGGAAAAAAGTGGCGAGCTCATGAACATGGGTGCGGGTGGTTTTAAAGAGCCTTGCCAAATACTCCTCGTCCTGCGGCCTAATACAGCGATGCCACTGCTGAATCTGGCGCATGGCCTCGATGAGGCCCATGTGCGGGTAAGAATAATAAGCGACCCAAGCTGCGAGGATTTTCCGTTCTTCGGGAGTAAAAGCGCCTTGGGTCGCTAAATCCGTTTTCATCGGTCCAATTCTCCAGCAATCATATTAACCGACCCAAAAGTAGGAATAATGTCGGCCACATATCCGCCGTTAAGCAATTGGGGCAAAGCCGCCATGGGGTTGAGGCAGGGCGGCCGGCAGCGCACCCGGTAAGGCCGGTCGGCCCCCGAGGAAACGATATGAAAACCCAGCTCCCCGTTGCCGCCCTCCACGGCGAAATAAGTTTCTCCGGCCGGGATCTTGATGCCCCAGTTCCACATGATCATTTCAAAATGATTCATCAGGCCTTCGATATTGCCGTAGGTGTCTTCTTTAACGGGAAGGACGACCGAGCGATCGGCCGTGGCGACCATCTCCCGAGCCCCCCTCCCGCAGGCCTGCAGGGTTTGGTCCACCTTGGCCCTATATTTAGGCAACAGCGCCGTATAACCGGCCTTGCCCGCGTCCTGGTATTGGAAGGCGTCTTTCATGTCGGCAACCGCCAGCGAATGCATGCCGTCCGGAATTTGCTTGAAGCACTGTTCAACTATTCTCATGCTCTGCTCGATCTCGGCCAAGCGCACCAGATAGCGGTCGAAATTATCTCCCCTGACCCCCACCGGAATTTGAAAATCAAGCCGATCGTAGATCAGATACGGATGGGCGCGGCGCAGGTCATAAGGCACGCCGCAGCCGCGCAAAAACGGCCCCGTGATGCCGTAGGCGATGGCATCCTGCCTAGACATAACGCCGGTGCCTTCCATGCGGTCCATGAAAATCCGGTTCTTGGTCAAGAGCCTGTCTGAGTCGGCGACGGCCTCGCGCACCTGTTTAAAGGCCTCTCGGCAGGCCGCGGGAAAATTCTCGGGCATGTCGGCCTTAACCCCGCCGATGCGCGTGGAAGACGTGGTGACCCGGGCGCCGGTCAGGTTATCGACCAACTGATAAAGATATTCCCGGGCCTTGATCAGGTAGAGGAAAACCGTGAAGGCGCCCATCTCCATGGCGCCGGCGCCGATGCAGGTCAAATGGTCGGTCTGGCGCGAAATTTCAGAAGCGATCACACGCAGGTATTGGCCGCGCTCGGGCACGATAATGCCGCCCAGTTTTTCCACGGCCAGGCAATAGCCCACGTTGTTGATGAGCGGGGAAACGTAATTGAGCCGGTCGGTCCAAGGAACCACGTTGTTCCAGGTCTCGGTTTCCGCGTGCTTTTCAAAGGCCCGGTGCAAATAGCCGATTTCAACCTCGGTGTTGAGCACGCGCTCGCCCTCCAGCTCCAGAATCAGCCGTATCACCCCGTGCATGGCCGGGTGGGCCGGGCCCATGTTCAGCATGTAGGTTTTCTTTTCAGTCATACTTAATCGCCGGTTTAATTTGATTAAACGTAGGGCTGTCCACAGGCTCGCCTGAAGCGGGACCGATCAGGGGCTGGCGCTTGGTGATCGGATAATCCTTGCGCAGGGGATGGCCCTGAAATTCCTCGTAAAGCAGCAGGCGCTTGATGTCCGGCCGGTCGGCGAAAGGGATGCCGAACATGTCCCAGACCTCGCGCTCCAGCCAATCGGCGATGGGCCAAAGCGAAGCAACCGAACGCGGCACGGCTTCGCCTTCGGCCGCGGCGCAGCGCAGTTCCACGCGGCCCTCATCCATCCCGGTCTCGGCGTTCAGCTTCATGAGCCGGTAAACGACTTCAAAGCGAGCCGCCGGCGGCCCGCCGGAAGCCTCGCTATTGCAGGCAGAGAAATCCACGGCCGTGAAATCAACCAAGACGTTGTAGCCCTCGTCCTTAAGCCGCTTCAACGCCTCGAAGGCCTCGGCGGGCTCGGCGCGGCGGATATCGCCTCTAAAAATATCGCCGCTCATCGCTTAACCCTGGAGGCTTGCCGTTGAATTTTTTCCTGAAGCATGGTCAGGCCTTGCAGCACCGTCTCGGGCCGCGGCGGGCAGCCCGGAATATACAAGTCAACGGGCATGATGGTATCAATGCCCTGCACCGTGGCGTAATCGTTGTAAAAACCTCCGGTGCAGGTGCAGACCCCGAAGGCCACCACCCATTTAGGCGCGGCCATCTGATCGTAGATGCGGCGCAAAACCGGCGCGATTTTATGGCTGACCGTGCCCACCACCATCAATACGTCGGCCTGACGCGGGGAGAAGCGCGGAAAGCCCGCGCCGAAGCGGTCCATGTCGTAATGGGAAGCCGCCGTCGCCATGTATTCCATGCCGCAGCAGGCGGTCACGAAGGGATATTGGAATATCGAATACTTGCGCGCCCAGCCCAGCGCCGCCTCAAGCCGGGTGGTCATGGTCCCCGCCGGCGCGTAATCGTCTACCTGCATTCCAGGGCTCCCTTGCGCCAAAAATAAGCCAGCATAAATCCGATAAGTCCGACGAAGACGGTCATGGCCGTAGCCTGCCGCAAATCCAAAGCCGGTCGGCTTAAAGCCAACGGCAGCAGGAAAGCCAGGTCCACGTCGAAAACCACGAAAAGCACGGCAAAGCGATAATAAAGCACCGACATCTTGGCGGCCGCCGGCTCAAAGGGAAGCTGCCCGGTTTCGAAAGGCATTTCAGCGTCGCCCTCATGACGCGGCTGAGGGCCCAGAAAGCGCCCGCTATAGGACAGCGCCAGCACCAAAGCCAGCACCGCCGCGAAATTAATGAATAGCGCTATCGCGGTCATGGCTCGGCGCTCATAACGCCAGCACCCGGGAAATAGCGGAGAGCAGCCAAGGAAACACGCCCAACACGGCCGCCGGAATCGCGCATAGATAAACGAGCGCGCCCCGATTCAAAACGGC
>MGUO01000075.1:10093-12736 GCA_001800015.1 Elusimicrobia bacterium RIFCSPHIGHO2_02_FULL_57_9 | reverse complement strand
GGCAGCGCCGGTCGGGTCATCCAGATACATGGCGCGAATAAGACCAAGATAATAGCCTAAAGCCACCAAGGCCGCCAAGGCGCCGGCGGCCGCCGGAACATACAGCCCGGCCTTGATCGCTTCCCAGAATATAAAAAGTTTGGCGAGAAAACCGGCGGTGGGAGGAATGCCTCCCAAGGCCAGAAGCAGGGCCGCGAAAAGCGCGGCCAAAACCGGCTGGCAGCGCGCATAACCGCTCAACTCTCCTCGCGTGGAAATCCCGGAGACTTTCAAGAATAAAAACGCGCCGTTGCTCATCAGCAAATAAGCCGCCAAATAAAAAAACACGGGAGCGGCGGCCGCCGGCTTGGCCCCTTGCGCGGCCCAGGCGCCCACGCCCAGGATCAAATAGCCCGCATGGGAAATGGATGAGTAAGCCAGCAGGCGCTGCAGGCACCACTGGCGCAGGGCTAGGAACGAACCGAAAAGCATGGTGAGCGCGCCGATGGCCGGCAGCCATAGGGCCAATGGGCCGTGCGGGGACAGAGCGACTAAACGCATCAAAAGCAGAAAACCCGCCGACTTCATCGCGGTGGATAAAAAACCAGCCAATTCAGGCGCTGAAGCTTCATAGACATCCGGCAGCCAGAAGTGCATGGGCACCGCGCCGATTTTAAACAGGGCAGAGACTCCCATCAGCGCGATTCCGGCTTCGGCCAGCGGGACCCCGGAAACGCCGGATAAAGCCAGGGTTTTAGTTTCGGCGTAAAAAAGAGCCATGCCCATAAGGAAAAGCGCCCCGGCCAGGCCGCCCGCGAAAAAATATTTCACCGCGGCCTCGCGAGCCTTGGGGCGCCGGCCCCAACCCCGCGCCACCAGCAGATAAACGGGCAGGGACATGAACTCAAGCCCGATAAAGAGCATGAAGAGATGATCGGCGCAGGCCAAGAGCGTCATGCCCAGAACGCTGCCCAGCAGCAGGACGACGGCAATCTCATCATCCATTTCCATGGAGCAAGCCAGAAACAACGCCCCGCCGAAAAATAAAAACTGCCAGGCCTGGCTCATGCCATTGATGCGGATAAGAGGCGGGAGCGCCGCAATCGTGACCGCGGGAGGAGTCAAAGTCGCCGCCAAGGAGGCCGCCATGGCCGCTGCGGAAAGAAGAATGGCAATGGGCAGCCAGCGCGGAAATTTCGCGGCTAAGCGCAGCATCCCGAAAAACATCGCCAGGACAACTCCCGAACCTAAAATCATTTGGGGTCCGAGGCTTATAATGCCCGGAAGCAATACGGTCGCCGTCACATCCATAACCCCCGGGTCGAGTCAGCCATGGCACGTAGCCATGGGCGCGGGTAAAGCCCAATAGCCAGCATGAGCAGGCATAACACCCATAAAATCGCGCGTTCGCGGGCATCTAAATCCGTTATGCCGGCGCTGGCTGAATTCGGGCCGCGGCAGCCCCAAAAAACGGTCTGGAAAGCGGGCAAGGCGTAAACGGCCGAGAGGGTCACGCCTATCACGCCGGCTATGGCCAGCGCAGGAAAAACCCGCGAGAGGCCGGCCAAAGACATGAACTCGCCCACGAAGCCGTTTAAGCCCGGCAAGCCGATCGAGGATAAAATCGAGAAGCCGAAAAAGAAACTCAGCCAGGGCGTTTGCGAGGCCAGATCCCCAAAATCGGCCAATCCCCGGCGATGGGAACGCTCGTACAAAAAGCCGACCAGCAGGAACAGGGCTCCGGTGGAAAGCCCGTGATTGATCATTTGCAGGCTGCCCCCGGCCAAACCTTCGGGGGTGCGGGAAAAAACGCCCAAAAGGCAGAAGCCAAGATGGGCCACGCTGGAGTAGGCGATCAGGCGCTTTAAATCCGACTGCACCATGGCGCAAAACGCCCCATAGACCACGTTGATGGCGGCAATCAGGCCCAGCCAGGGAAGCAGCGCCCAGCTTAGCTCCGGGAATGCGGGCAAAAGCACGCGCAAGAAGCCGTAAACCCCCATTTTTAAAAGCACCCCGGCCAGCATCACCGAGCCGGCCGCGGGAGCCTCGGTATGGGCGTCGGGAAGCCAAGAATGCAGCGGCACCAAAGGTATTTTGACGCCGAAACCCAAAACCATGGCGCCGAAGATAAGGCCCGCGGAGGATGCGGTCGGCGGCCCCTTAACGCCCGCCATATCCCAGGTCCAAACGCCCGTGAGCTGATGATGCTGAGTCACCAAGCCAAGAATTCCCAGAAGTAGGAAAATGCTGCCGAAAAAGGTGAAGAGAGAAAATTTCATCGCCGCATGGCGCCGGCCTTCCGAGCCCCAAAGCCCGATGATAAAAAACATAGGCACCAGCACCGCTTCCCAGAAAATAAAAAACAGGAATAAGTCGCGGGCGAGGAAAACGCCCATCAGGGCCGCTTCGAGAAAAAGAAAGCAGGCCCAGTACCCCGCGGGAAATTCCTGATTCCATGAAGCGAGAAGCGAGACAACCGTCAAAAACGCGGTCAGCCAACAAAGGGTCAGGGAAAGTCCGTCGGCCATCAAGGCATAACGCATGCCGTAACCCCAAGCCGGCCCGACTTCGGAAAGCGGGCCCGCCCCTTCCCCCGGGAAAAACGCGACCGCCAGGGAAAGGACCAAGGGACCCAAGGAAATAATTGCCGCCGCAAGTTTA
>MGUO01000075.1:3915-10032 GCA_001800015.1 Elusimicrobia bacterium RIFCSPHIGHO2_02_FULL_57_9 | reverse complement strand
ACAGCCAAGTCAGGGCTCCGAAGCTCATCGGATCACCGCGTAGAGCAGCAGAGAAGTTCCGGCCAGCATCCACCATAAATAATCGTTGATCAAGCCCGAGGCCAGCGCGCTGCCAGCCTCTCCCAGGCGTCTGGCGACTGATGGGGTTGATTCGATGAAACCGTCCCATGCCTTTTCATCCCAATCCCGCCCTATTTTATGGGCGAGACCGCCGAACCAGTGGACGAAAAATCGCACCACCTCTTTCCAACCGAAATCAGATTGAAAAATCTCCTCCCAATGAGGATGATCGCGCCGCCAGCGCCAGTCCCATGCCGGCCGCATCATCGTCAGCCAGTAGGCGGCCAAAACGCCCAGGGCGGCCGCTGCCGTCGCCGCGGCCAGGGTCGTCCGGGAAAATTCAGGCAAGGGCGCCACTCCGTCGCGCAGCGGCCAGCCCGAGGAGAGCATGGTGGAAAAATGGGAGAAAAACCAGCCCGCGCTCAAGGCCCCCAAGCTCAGCAGGACGATGGGAACTCTCATCATCAGCCCGGGCTCCTGCGCGCGGCCGGGGCCTTTTTGCTCGGTCCGAGGACCCAAAAACGTCAAAAACAGCATGCGGAAAATATAGAAAGCGCTTAAAGTCTCGATCAGCAAACCCGCCGCCGCCGCCATGCCCCCGTGATGCAGCGCCGCCTTGAGGATGGCATCCTTGCTGTAAAAGCCCGCAAAGGGCCAAAGGCCGGCCAGAGAAATCGCTCCGACCGAAAAACAGGCGAAGGTCACCGGCATTTTCTTGGCCACCCCGCCGACATCGCAGACCTCCACGCTGCCTTTCCCCAAGGCATGGGCGATATTGCCCACGCAGAGGAAGAGAACCGCTTTGAAAAAACCGTGGGTGATCAGGTGGAACATGGCGGGCGCGACCTGGCCCAATCCCAAGGCAAAAGCCATCAGCCCCAGATGGCTGACCGTGGAATAAGCCAGAATGCGCTTCAAATCCGTCTTGGTCGCCGCGATAATCGCCGCACCGATGGCCGTGATCGCGCCGACAGCGCCGATCAATTCGGGTAAATTGCCGATGGCGGCGATCAAGGGCCAGGAGCGCACCAGCAGAAAAATCCCGGCCGTTACCATGGTGGCCGCGTGCATCAAGGCCGAGACCGGGGTGGGGCCTTCCATGGCGTCGGGCAGCCAGAAGTAAAGCGGAAATTGCGCCGATTTGGCCGTGGCCGCCCAAAAAAGCAACAAGCCGACCAAGGCGATCAGCGAGGGATTAACCGCGGTGATCAAAGGAAAAACCACGGCAAAGCGGGTGTTGCCATGGAAAAGGGAAAGCAGTATCAAAACCGCCAGCATCAGCCCGAAATCCCCGACCCGATTGGTCAGAAAAGCCTGCATGGCGGCCTTGCGCGGCGCCTCTTTCTCATACCAAAAGCCGATCAGCAGATAAGAGGCCACTCCCACCATTTCCCAAAAAAGATAAAACTGCACGTAATTGTTCGACAGCAAAAGCCCGATCATGGCCAGATAGAACATGTGAAAATAGAGAAAAAACCGGGAGAAACCGGGATCGCCCTTCATGTAGCCCACAGCGTAAACTTGAATCAGGGCGCCTACCAAGGAAACCATGAGCAGCATGGAGGCGCTCAAGCCGTCCACGCGCACGCCGAAAGGCACGCCCCAATTGCCGGCGGCCATCCAGGTATAAATCGTAGCGTCGATGCCCCAACCCGTGTAAACCCGCGCGGCCAAGGCGAGACTCGCCACGCAGACCAGCGCGCAGGAGGCCAGGATCGGCCAATGCGTCCAGTCGGGCTTTGCGGGGCGCAGGATGAAAAAGCCCAGCAAAAGGGCGGCGACCGGAGCGATGAGCAGAACAAAAACGGCCAAGGGTATCTCGATCACCCGAACAACTCCCGCAGCGACGCCGAATCAGTGGGCCGCGCGCTGCGCTGAAGCTGAATAATAAGAGACAGCCCGATAACCGCCTCGGCGGCCGCCACTGCGATGATCAAAAGCGCCACCGACATAGTCTCGGCGTCCGCAAATAGGCTTGAGTAATAAACCAAGGCGATGTTGGCGGCGTTGATCATCAGCTCAAGGCCCAAAAGCATGGCTAAAAGCTGGCGCCTAAAAACCATCAGAATGAGTCCCGAGGCAAATAAAACGCCGCAGGCGCCCCAAATCGCGCCGGTCATTGATCGATGACGGCCAAAGCCGAAATAAGCATCAGAAGGGTGACGGCCTCGGTAGCCGCGGCATAAGGGCCGAAAAGAACGGAGCCCAGACGCGCCTGCAAAGCTTCGACGTTGCCCGCAATACCCGCGGGTAGGCCGCCCCCCATGATCAGCGCGGCTATTTCCAAGAAAGGCAGGATGAAAACCGCGGCGATCAGAGGCTTGGGCAGGGCCAAACGGCTCCAAACATTTTCCGCGGCAACAGGCGTGGGCGCGGTCATAATGGCGATGACAACCAGCGCCATCACCGCGCCGGCGTATATCATGACCTGTAGAAACGCCAATAAGGAAGCGCCCATAAAGAAAAACAGCGCCGCCGCCTGAAGCAGAACGGCCAGCAGGCAAACGGCGGCGGCATAAAGGGATTTCTGCCCTATCATCAGACCCGCGAAAACGGCCGCGGCCAGAGAGGCAAAATACACCCCAAACTGGGAAATCATGAGCATGATTCTAGGTTTTTTCAGGGGGACGGGCAAGCCAACCGGGAGTATTGACTAACTTACAAATCCCTGTTAAATTGTAGGGCCCATGAAAAAGATCGTGATCGTGGACGACGACCCGTGCATGCGGGAACTGGTCACCGAACTGCTCAAGCCCAGGTATAAGGTTTTAAGCGCCGAAGACGGGCTGGCGGGCCTGGAAATGGTCAAAAAGGAGGCTCCCGACCTGGTCGTTCTCGACGTGCTCATGCCGCGCATGCACGGCTTCGAGGTCTGCAAAAGAATACGCCAGGATGAAAATCTCAAGGACATCAAGGTGCTCATTCTTTCATCGAAGTCCTACCCTCATGACATCAAAACCGCCTCCGAGGCCGGCGCCGACATTTTCGTGGTTAAACCGTTCGAAATCGACAATTTCCTGGAGGAGATCGCCGCGCTGCTTAACGGGGAAAAAAAACCCGTCAAATTGCAGTTCCGGGGCACGCGCGGCTCAGTCCCCGCCCCGGGCCCGCAAACCCAGCGCTACGGGGGCAACACTCCCTGCACCGAACTGCGCATCGGCAATCAGCTATTCATCATCGACGCCGGCACCGGGCTGCGGGACTTGGGCAACTCCTTGCTCAAGGAATATCAAGACAAGCCCATCGAAGGCCATATCTTCATCGGCCATACTCATTGGGATCATATCCAGGGCTTCCCGTTTTTCATGCCCCTCTACCAGGAAAAAAACAAATTCACGATTTACGGCGCGCATGGCACGACCCTGAGCCTGAAAGAAGTGATGAGCGGCCAGATGAATCCGGCCTATTTCCCCGTCAGGCTCGATGAGATCGCCTCGCAGCTGCAGTTTTTTGAGCTGACCGACGCTATTAATTTAAACAAGGTTAGGATCAGCTATCACTATCTCAATCATCCGGGCATTACCATCGGCTTTCGCTTTGAAACCAAGAATTGTACCCTCTCTTATTTGAGCGATCATGAGCCTTACGGCAAGCTCAACAACAAAGGAGAGTTCAGTCGCAAAGAAGACGACGACATCGCCAAATTCGTGGCCGGCAGCGATTTGCTGATCAGTGAAGCCCAATATACCGACGAGGAATATAAAATCAAGAAAAGCTGGGGACACAGCACATTCTCGGACGTGCTCGGCCTGGCGGCCAAGGCCAAGGTCAAGCGGCTGGCTTTGTTTCACCACGATCCCCTCCACACCGACGAGATGATGGACCGCTTTATCAATGAATGCCGCGAGCATATAGCCAAAACCGGCCAGAAGCTGGATTGCTTCGGCGCAAAAGAAGGAATGACCCTCTCGTTTTAAGCTAAGATAGGCGCGATGGACTACGCGCAGGCCGCGCTCCTGGGACTCCTTCAGGGCCTAACTGAATTTCTTCCTATTTCCAGCTCCGCTCATTTGGTGCTTTTGCCGTGGGCCCTGGGATGGAAATACCAGGGCCTGGCTTTTGACGTCGCCCTGCATTGGGGAACATTGCTGGCCCTCGTCATTTGTTTCTGGCGGCAATGGCGGCAGCTTCTGCTTTCCGGGCTTAAGCGCGACGGAACGGTCAACAGCCGTCTATTCTGGGGCATTGTTCTGGGAACGATCCCCGCGGTCATAGCGGGCCTTGCCTTGGAAGACCGCGTGGAGACGGTTTTTCACGACCCGAAGCCCATCGCCCTGACCCTGATGGCTTTTGGGATTCTGCTGGGACTGGCTGACCTTAAGGCCGTCCAGTCCAAAGGCCTGGACGGATTGAATTTAAAAACCTGCCTGCTCATCGGCTTGGCCCAAGCCGTGGCCTTGGTGCCCGGGGTTTCCCGCTCGGGCATCACCATCACCGCCGCTCTTTTTTTGGGGCTTAACCGCGAAGCCGCCGCGCGGTTTTCCTTTCTGCTTGCCGTTCCCGTGGTTTTAGGCGCCGGCCTGCTTGAGATTGCGAAGATCGGCCCTGATATAGCCGCCGTCCCCTTTGGGATCGGGATCGCGACCTCGGCCATTTCCGGCTATCTGGCCATCCAGTTTTTGCTCGCTTACGTGCGCACCAAGAACCTGAACGTCTTCGTGCTTTACCGTTTGGCTATCGGCGTGCTTCTGTTTTTTTTATAAAATCTATCCAGTTGAGTGGAAGGGTGCGTGAGCGGTTGAAACGGCACGACTGGAAATCGTGTAGAGTGTAACAGCTCTCGGGGGTTCGAATCCCCCCCCTTCCGCCGGTTACGGCTCCAAGGCTTGCCAGTTGTAGCGGTTTTGCGGGTTCCAAAAAATCCAACTCTCGATGCCCTGATTGCGGGCTGCGAGGATCTGGGCCCGCACCTCCTTAGGCCCGTAGCGCAATCCCAGGGAAAAATCCTGCAAATAGGGCCGCAGCTTATAAGAGGACGAGCCCAGGCGCTGCTTGGCGTCGCGCAACCCCCGGTTGATGACCTTGTAGG
This sequence comes from Elusimicrobia bacterium RIFCSPHIGHO2_02_FULL_57_9, assembly GCA_001800015.1. Classification (GTDB taxonomy): domain Bacteria; phylum Elusimicrobiota; class Elusimicrobia; order UBA1565; family UBA9628; genus O2-02-FULL-57-9. The sequence goes on along the minus strand of MGUO01000075.1, from coordinate 4,943 downwards.
GTTCGCGGTTGGGATCCTTGAGCCCATATTCGCCCCGCGCGTAATGCGAGGGATACATCATGGGGCTGACATAATCCACCAGTTCCGTTAAAGCGGATATTTTCTGTCCGATGCCCATGTCATGGCGGGCCGTGGTGGTCATGCCGAATATCGCCACTGAAATTTTAACATTAGTCGGTTTAAGGCGCTGGTGAGCATAACTCAAAAATTCAGCCAAGTTCTCAACCGCGGTTTCGGGCGAGTGATCCCCCCGGGAATAGCGGCATTGCGTGGTGTCGCCATCCGAGGGAAAACGGATATAATCGAATTGAATTTCGTCGAAACCCAAAGAAGCGGCATAGGAAGCTATGTCGATGTTGTATTCCCACACTTTCCGGTTGTAAGGATCGGCCCAGGCAACGCCGTTGTTGTTGGTCCAGAGGCTTGCGTCAGGACGCTTGATGGCGAACTCCGGATGCAGGCGGGGAAGGGTATTGTCCTTAAACACCACCACGCGGGCGATGGTATGAAGGTTTCTGTCCTTCATCTCCTTGATCATGCCCCGGGGATCGCCAATGGCGGTGCGCGCGGTGCCCAGTTCCTTGGCTCGGATTAGTCCGGGAATATAAACCTCGCCCTCGAATTCCTTGACCGGCACGACAATGGTGTTGATCGATGTGTTTTGGATCCGCTCCAGAAATGAGCGCAGCGCCTTCGGGGAACCCGCCGCCCATGCGGTCAGATGCACGCCGCGCGCGGGCGTAAAGCCCTCGGGATAGATTGGAGCAGCCAGATAAGAATCCAGATCCAACTCCAGCAGCGAAAATGGGTCGATGCGGGCATTGTTCACCTTAACGGCCCAATGCAGATGGGGCCCCGTAGCCCTGCCGGTCTTGCCGACTTTCCCCAATAGGCCTCCCCGCAAGACCCTTTCCCCCGTAACGACGGAGCTCGTCGATAGGTGGGAATAATAGCTGACGATTCCAAAGCCGTGGTCAAGAACCACCGTCTTCCCTTGATAAAAAAGATCATCGACCAGCACGACTTTG
>MGUO01000075.1:1234-3895 GCA_001800015.1 Elusimicrobia bacterium RIFCSPHIGHO2_02_FULL_57_9 | reverse complement strand
AGGAAACAATTCCCGGAATCGGGGTCAGGAAATTGCCCGCGAAATATCTTTCCGGGGTGCTGCGTGAAAATATCTCGGTCAACGTAGCGGCCTCGCGCTCGGCCCGCTCATTATCCTCGTCCGTAGGCGTGACATAATTCTGATCAACGGTAATTTCCTGGATCGGGAAGCGCTTATATCCCACGGTTACGTTCTGCGTCCAAACGCTTTGGACCCTCTCCGGATCCAGAAGCTCGAGCTCTAAACGGTAGGTTCCGGTGGCGATTTCCAGATCGAGCCCGATAAAGGCCAGATAGGTTCCGGTGGAGGCGCGCAAGAAACTAAGCGGGCTCTCCTGGAACTGCCCCGAGGGAGCAATGGCGTCGTGATGTCTGGCGACCGCCACAAGCATTACCTCCCCGGGCTGGCCAGAGCGGGAGCTGATCGCCACCTGCGGCGCTGCCGCAGCAAATCGAGAAATAAAAGGGGAAATGGCGAGGATAAAAAAAAGCGCCGCTCTAGCCACGATATAAGAATTCTACTAAAATGTTTTCACGATGCGGGCCTGGCTTATTTTATCCGGCGTAAGCCTGGCTATCCTTCTGAGCGTGCCGGCCCAATACCTGGGCCGCCAGCAGGACGACCTTCTCTACATCATCGCCTCGCAGGCCCTAAGCGAGGGCGGCTATCGCCTGCTGAGCGCTCCCGGCCTGCCGCCCTTGACCATGGTGATTCCGGGTTTGCCCGTTCTGCTTCTGCCTGTCACCTTCCTGGCTCGGCAGAATTTTCTCTGGCATCAGCTTTTTTGCGCCCTGATCATGGCCTCAAGCCCCTGGCTGTTCTGGCTATGGCTTAAAACGCGCTGCGGCCGGACAGAGGCATTGCTTTTAGCCGCTCTCTTCGGCACCAGCCCGCTGGTGCTTGCCCAGGCCGGAACGGTGATGAGCGAGGGGCCTTATCTGATCTTGGTCTTTGCTTTGCTTTTTGCGCTTGAGCGCCGCCGCCGCGTCCCGGCTGTAATCGCAACGCTTCTTTTGTGCCTCACTCAGTTGCGGCCCGCGGGCTTGTCCCTGCTGCCCGCGGCTTTAAAGCAAAAAAAATGGAGCGAGGGCGCTCTGATAACGGCGATCCCGGCCGCCGCGCTGGCGGTTTGGAGTTATTGGTCCTGGCAGGCCAAAGGAAACGTCCAAGAAAGCCGGGAATTTTGGCTTTCCTATCGGGGCCAGCCCTGGCATCATTTATTCGCGCTTGCCTTTGATAATGCCCGCTTTTACCTGATGGCTTGGGGGTCTTGCTATCTGCCCGTGTCTTGGGGCGCAGCAACGTCGGCTTTAGCCCTGGGAGCTCTCTTGCTGGCAATTGTTATAAAAGGGATGACCAGAGCCGGACGGGAACCGGCGATTCTCATGCTCGCCGCGGGCCTGGGCATGCACGCAGTCTGGGGCTGGCAATACGAGCGCTACCTGATCCCGCTTCTGCCCTGGCTTTTATGGGCCGGGGGCAAGGGCCTGGGCCCGCGCGCGCGGCCCGTTCTGGCCGTGCTCTTGGCGGCCCAGCTGTTATTTCACCTGCCTTACTGGGTCGGCCGCGCTCATAGCCGATCCCAGCCTGAACTGGCGCAAACCTATGACTGGATTAAATTCCACACGGACCCCGCCGCGATTCTTGCCAGCCCTTTTTATGTGCGGGACGGTTACTACGCGGCCCGGCCCAGCCTGCCGCTCCCCGATAGCGAGCAGCCGCAAGAATTTGCCGGCCGCCTCAAGCGAGCCCGCGCGCGCTATGTTCTATGGCAGGAAGACATCGATGCGGGCCTTAGCCTGGCCGCCGGTTCCGCGGTGCAAAGAAAGCTGAATCTGGTCGCAACGCATCTGCACAACCGTTTTTTATTCCATAAAATCTACGAGAATTCAAGTGAAAAGACTGCCCTCTACGAAATTAATTAGCTGGGTTGCGGGGACCGCCGCGACTCTCTTTTACCTGTCCTTTCATTCGACCTTTTACAATTTCGACGGCGTGGCCTGCGCCATCGCCGTCGAGCTTGCCGATTACGCGCATCTGGCGCACGGCAACCACCTGGCCTACGGAATAATCGCGCGATTTTTTTTCCGGCTCTGGCAAATTCTGGGGTATCGGGGCCCCGCTCTTCTGACCCTGCAGGCGCTGGATTCAATCCTGGGAGGAATCGGGATCGGGTTATTTTGCGGGATTCTGCTCAACCTTCAAATCCCCCGTTTTATCGCGGCAGCCGCGGCCGCGGCCATGGGGCTTTCCCTGGCATATTGGTTTTGGAGCCTGGAAGCCCAGGTCTACATGCTGGGGGTGGTGTTCATTCTATTGGCTTTAAACGAAGCTCTTAAGGCCAAGCCGCAGCCGCTTCGGCTGGGAATTTGGCATGCCTTAGCGATACTGGGCCACGCGGGGCATGTTATGTTTTTACCGGTGGCGATTTATAGATCTAAATTTAGGCCTTATGCCTTTGCCGCGGCAGCGACCCTCGCCGGCGCTTACGGGGCTGCGGCCTTATTCTGCGTGCAGCCGCGCTCTCTGGAGGATTGGCGCATCTGGCTTTTGGGCAGCGCGGCGCTGACCACGGATCGATCCTTCCAATGGCATGGCCAACATTGGCAAGAAAGTTTGAATTCGTGGGCTTTCATGACCTTGCATATTTTCTCGGACTCT
>MGUO01000075.1:0-1138 GCA_001800015.1 Elusimicrobia bacterium RIFCSPHIGHO2_02_FULL_57_9 | reverse complement strand
TAATCGCCTTCTGGCTGCTCATCGCCCTAGCCGCGGAGCGCGCGCCTAAAGTCATGCCCGCAGGCATTGCCGCCTGGGCCGTCGCCGCGGGCCTGTATAACGGCTTCAACGGGATAATGCCGCATACGGATCCCTCGCGCAATGAACCCTATCAAGAGGCGTTATGGATCAAGGAGCAAACGCCGCCGGAGGCTTGGGTCGTGGCCCAAGCCCGCGGCCAGGTCTATATACCCTATTTCGCCCACCGCAAGCCCTTTAACGTAAAATATTTAGATCGAGTAAACGAAATGACTGAAACCGTCTATATTTCTTCCCGCACTTTGACGGGAAAACGAATTCTTTACCAGGTCAAGCGCGCGAGGAAATCAAGCGGCAGCAGCCAAAACAAATTAAAAATCGCTCCGGCGCTTAAAAATGGGCCGAAGGCAATGGGATCGCAGCGCCTAAGCCTTCCGCGCGCCATCAAAGCCGCGCCGTAAATCGAACCGATCAGAGAACCGATCATCAGGCAGTCGAAAGCCCCCAAGCCCCCGCCCCACGCCCCGACCGCGGCCAAAAGCTTGATGTCGCCCCCTCCCATGGCTTCTTTTTTGAAAATCTTCTCGCCCGCCGCAGCCGTCACCCATCCTACGACAAACCCGATCAAAGACCCCGCCAGGCTTAAAAGCACGGCGGCAACCGGCCCCGAACCCGCGAAAAAGGGATTAATCGGCGCCGCCAGCCAACCGGCCGCCAGCAGGCCCAAGGAAAGCTCATCGGGAATAAGGAACGTATCCCAATCTATCAATGCCACGGCCATCAGAACGCCGGCCGCCAGGATGGCGGCGATGCTCCAGTAAAGATAAGGCTGCCAATGCGTCCATAGCGCAGCGGAAAGACAGGCGAAGATCAATTCAACGACAGGATAGCGCGGAGAAATCGGGCGATGGCAAAAACGACAGCGGCCCGCGAGCAGCAGCCAGCTAAAAACGGGAATGTTATCGTAAAACCTGAGCGCTTTGCGGCAACGCGGGCAGCGGGAGCCCGGGAAAACGAGGGATTGGCCGCGGGGCAGTCGGTAAATAACCACATTAATAAAACTTCCCAGGCAGGCTCCCGCGCAAAAAACTACGAATCGATCCATTCTTAAAGCAAAGGG
>MGUO01000074.1:1957-2036 GCA_001800015.1 Elusimicrobia bacterium RIFCSPHIGHO2_02_FULL_57_9 | reverse complement strand
CCGGTATACGGCGTTGCCTTCATCCAATACGATTAGTTTTCCCTTTAAATCGGCGGCAAGAGCGCGCGCCAGAGCCAGC
>MGUO01000074.1:0-1945 GCA_001800015.1 Elusimicrobia bacterium RIFCSPHIGHO2_02_FULL_57_9 | reverse complement strand
GCTAAATCCAGGTCCGAGACCGGTCTTTTGAGCAGGCCGTCGCGCAGAGCTCCTCCGACTAGATAGCAAGTTCGGCGGCTGCGCCGCGCGGCTTGACGCAGGATGGCAACTGCTTCCGGGACAAGGCGCACTGTCAGGTCGTTGCCGTTTTCTTATCTATTTCCATTTGGCGCAGGGTGCGCTTCAGGACTTTTTGCAGGGCATTTTTAGGAAGAGAAGATACGATTTCGATATCGCGCGGGCGCTTGTAGGGATCGAATTGGGCGCGGCAGTACCGCATTAAAGCGGCTTTATCAGCAGTCGCTTCCCGGCGCAGGACGATAAAGGCCTTGATTGTCTCATCGCCGTGTTCATCGGGAACCCCGATGACCGCGGCTTCCTCTATGTCGGCATGCTCCAAAAGCGCCGCCTCCACCTGGGCCGAGAAAACCTTAAGCCCTTTGACGATGATCATGTCCTTTTTGCGGTCCCGGATGAAAAGATAGCCCTCCTCATCCAATATCCCGACGTCCCCGGTTTTAAACCAGCCGTCCGAGGTAAAAGCCTGGCGCGTGGCCTCGGGCTGGTTGAAATATCCTTTCATCACGCAATGGCCCTTGATGCAAATTTCCCCTTCTTGCCCACTCATCAGCTCTTGTTCCTGGTCGTCGATGATCTTGATCTTGACGCCTTCAATGGGAAGTCCGACGCTCGAAATTTTGGTTCTGCCCGGCGGATTGATGGTGGCGACCGGGGAGGTTTCGGTCAGACCGTAGCCCTCAAGGATAGGTATTGCGAACTTGGATTCGAAGGCTTGCTGTGCCGTAGCGCCGAGGGGCGCGGCGCCCGAGACGGCCAGGCGCGTTTTGCGGAAAAACCAGTAGCGCAGGATCAGCCCCGGCAGTCCCACGGCCTGCTTGGCCAGCACGGCGTAAAGCTGGGGCACGGCGGAATAAAGCGTGACCCCGTGGCGGCCCATCAGCTTGAGCCAAGGCTTGGGCGGCGTAATAGAGGGAACGATCACCAGCTTGGTTTTCAAGTACAGCGATATCAGCACATTGGCGGTCCAGCCGAAGCTGTGGAACATGGGCAAGAGGGCCAGCTGCACGTCGCGGGAGCTCAAGGTCAGGCGCTTGAGGGAATATTCGCAATTCTTGATCAAATTGGAGTGCGTGAGCATGACGCCCTTGGGATTGCCGGTGGTTCCCGAGGTGTACAGTATCGCGGCGGTGTCGTGCTCATTGATATTCGCCACAGGCGCCGGCCGTAAGGAAGCGTTCCGCTCGGCCGGTGCCGGAGGCCCTTTTTTAGACGCCTCCGGCGCCCGGCCCGCCCCCCCCTGCAAGGCGCTGAAGGCTTCCTCCTTGACCTGCTCATCGCCTGCCGCGGTAGCGGCAGGCGATGAGGCCGCGGCGCTAGAGGCAAGCGCCAGGGCTTCAGTGCTGAGCCAGAGATAACGCAGGGAGGGCGTTTTAGACGCGGCGGCGCGCAGGCCTTTCAGAAATTCTTTTTGGGTGACGATCCCCACGGCCTTGCAGTCGTTGAGCATATAGGCCAGCTCGTCGGGTTTCTGCACCATGAAATTGATGGGAACGGCCACCGCGCCCAGGCGCTGCAGCGCGAAATAACTGATCACGAACACCGGGCTGTTGCGATGGACTATGGCCACGCAATCGCCCTGGCCCACGCCGCGCTGCGCCATGCCGTTGGAGGCGGCCAGCACGAGCTCGCGCAGTTCATGGAAAGAGATGGTCTCATCCGAGGTGACCAAGGCCGGCTTGGCGCCCGCCTGTTGGGCGGCGGCGTCAAGCAGGTCGTTGAGCGTTTTCATGAAGTGTCATTTTTGCCGGGGATCCAAGATGTCGCGCACGGCGTCTCCCAGCAGGTTCCAGCCCAGAACGAAGAGAAATATAGTGAACCCGGGGATGAAAATCGTGTGCCAGTATTCAAAGGGGTTGCCGGAGCT
>MGUO01000073.1:5803-14681 GCA_001800015.1 Elusimicrobia bacterium RIFCSPHIGHO2_02_FULL_57_9 | reverse complement strand
CGAGGACAGCGCCTTGACCAAGGAGATCCAGGCCACAATCGAAAAATGCGCCGAGAATCTCTCCGCAAGCCAGCGGACCGCCTTTTTTTTAAGGGAAGTCGAGGGAGAGTCGCCGGAGGCGATCTGTAACGTTTTGGGCGTCAGCTATACCAATTTACGGGTGCTCATGCACCGGGCCAGGATGAGGCTGCGCGAGTGCCTGGAGAAGAATTGGACGCGGCTAAAATGACAGCGCAGCAGTCACAGGAGGCGACGAAGTCGCACTCTCCTCCTTTAGGATCGGCATTAAGATGATAATCGACAAATTCATGCCCTCCTGCCGGGAGGTGACGCAGAAGCTCGCTGAGGGGGAATTCGAGACTCTCCCCTGGCACCATCGTATGCTCGTGCGGATGCATCTTGCGATGTGCGAGCATTGCGGCCGCTTCGCGCGCCAACTCGGCCTAATCTCACAGGCGCTGCGGAACATATGGACGGGGAAGCCTGCCCCGGGGACGCTCGATGCCGTCAAGCGACGTCTCCTCACGCGGCTCCGGAAGGTCTAAGACGGAGAATTTGCCGCGCTGCTAATGCTTTCTTATAATTGGTCTAGGATGTCACGCGCTATCATGCAAAGGTTTCTCGGAGCGATCCTTGCGGCTTCGGTGCTGTTGGGCTCGCCCCTTCATTGCCTGGCGAAAGGTCTGCATAAACCTGCGCCTGGGGCCGCGGCCTCTTCCAGGGACCTGGACGATGCCTCTCATTCGCCGCAGATTCGATGTATATCCCACTGCGCATCGCATGTCGCGCTGCTGCCTTCCGTGAATTTCGAGAACTTATTTAACCGGGAACAGCTCCGTGGTGGAACTTTTATCGGGGCGTGGATGCGTCCCGGCGATCTTCTCCTGCAAACGCAGATCCTTGTGCGCGACATCGGCCCGCCGGCTCCCTCCGCCGTCCTCGCGCGGCAGAATCTTCCCCTCCTGATCTGATCCTCCCCGCGTTGTGGGTGGAGCGGCGTTTTGCCGCTTGGTCAGTTTTTGATTCATCATACCGGCCGTAACATTTTGAGGTTTGAATGGACTTATTTAGCGGGAAACATAAGGTGGCGATTTGGGGAGCGACGGTCCTTGCGGCCGGTATCTATCTTTTGTCCAGGCACGCTTCTCAATCCGCAGGGGAGGAATGAATGATTCGACTTCGCCGCATTTTTCATGAGAGACTGACAGGGACGTCGGGAATCGTCTTGGCCGTGCTGGTTCTGGGACTGGCGGCGCGGGCTCGGTCCAATTTTCAAAAAAGCGCTCCATCCCGAAGCCTGGATTTGATCGAAACCGTACGCCTGAGCATGCCGCCGGGCAAACGCTCGATAAGGCTTTGGGTTCCGAGACTGCCCAACGATTCCTTCCAAACCGCGGAGCTCCTGGAGGTGGATTCGCCGTGGCCGCACCAGGCAAGCGTGGACCCTGATTTCGGCAATCCCTTGCTCTATTTTGAGCCGGCCGCCGTCAAACCCGGCAAGATCGAAATCCGGCTCAAATACCGGCTGACTCGAAAGGAACAGAGCCGGCCCGATCTGCAAGAGGAGCCAGTATCCGCCCTCTTTCAGAAATCCCGAGGCTTGGTCGTCATCGATGATGAAGTCCGCCGCATCGCCGGGGAAACGACCCGCGGTCTCAAAGATCCTCTTGAGAAAGCGCGGGCTCTTTACCGTTACGTCCTGGGACACATGAGCTATGACACGAGCGGAAAAGGCTGGGGCCGAGGCGACGTGGCCTACGCCTGCAAGGTGGGCAAGGGCAACTGCACCGACTTCCATTCGTTATTCATCGCCTTGGCTCTGGCCGAAGGCATCCCCGCCAGGTTTCAGATGGGCTACCCCCTGCCCGAAGCGGTCGAAGGGCCAGTCCTCAAGCCTTATCACTGCTGGGCCGAGTTCCACGTCGCCGGCCGGGGGTGGATTGCGGTGGACATCTCCGAAGCCCGGAAGCAGCCGGCCAAGGCGGACTACTACTTTGGAAACTTGGACCCGAATCGCGTCCTGGTTTCCACGGGCCGAGATATCCGCCTTCCGAGGCGCAGCGGGCCGGCGTTGAATTACATGATTCGGCCTTACGCCGAGACGGACGGAAAGCCCTTTTACGGCATCGAGATCGAGCGCCGCTACAAAGACATCAAAGGAGGAGAGAAAACATGAGGAGAATCATACTGGCGATGCCGTTCAGCCTTGCGCTGACGTCAGCCGTCATGTCGCAGGCGGCCGAGCACCCCAAGGAGCATCCGACGGCCGCCCCCCCGAAGCAGCAGACGGCCAAGCCGTCGGCGAAAGAGGAGCATCCCGCAGGACATGAGCATCCGGCGGGATCGAAGGCGTGGAACAAGCAGATGCGCAAGGAGTTCAACGAGGTGGTCGAAAACCACGTCAAAAAGCAATCGGTTGACGGGGCCTTCAAGGTTACGGACGAGAAGCTCGGCAAGGCATGGCCCTTGAAGCTCGTGGGGGTCCACAAGAAACGGATCGTCCAACTGGAAGGGAACAGCTTCTTTGCCTGCGCCGACTTCAAGACGGTCGAAAAGGGCGCGAAAGATAAACTGGACCTTGACTTCTACGCCACCAAGGGGCCGGACGGCTGGAAGATCGACAAGACAGTGATCCATAAGATGAACGGCAAGCCGAGGTACACGTACAACGATAAGAACGAGATGGTGCCCGTAACGGATTAGGCCGGGCCTGGGAAGGCCCGGCACAGATGCGGCTAAGGAGATCCTGATAGCATCTAGGGCTCGCTGCCGCAGGGCTCCCCGGTATGTTTTACGGGGAGCCCCGGGGAACGTGGAAAGATTATGAACGAACTTGGCGTCTGGATGGCATTCATCGCGGGGCTGATCTCTTTTCTGTCCCCGTGCGTACTGCCTTTGGTGCCTGGATATATCTCGTTCATGTCCGGGCTGTCGCTGGAAGAGCTGACCGGCGGGGCGGACCGCGCCGGCATTACGCGGCGAGCGGGGCTGGGTTCGCTTTTCTTCGTGCTGGGCTTCTCCTTGGTCTTCACGGCGCTTGGCGCCTCGGCCTCCGGCGTCGGGCGGCTGCTCGAAGCCTACATGCCGGTCCTTTCGAAACTCGCTGGCGTCGTCATCGTAGTCTTCGGCTTGCACATGATGGGACTTTTCCAGATCAAGTGGCTGCTTTACGAGAAGCGCTTTCGGTTCGGAGGCTTCGCGCCCGGCCCGGGCGGGGCGCTTCTCATGGGCATGGCCTTCGCCTTCGGCTGGACGCCGTGCATCGGCCCGATACTTGCCGGCATCCTGGCCTTGGCGGCCAAGCAGGAAACCGTGGGGCGGGGAATGCTGCTTCTTTTCGCCTACTCCATGGGATTAGGCATTCCGTTCATCCTGACCGGTTTCGCAACGGCCGCCTTCATGCGGTTCTTCAGCCGCTACAAGCGCTACATCCGCTGGGGCGAGGTTTTCTCCGGCGCGCTATTGGTCATGGTCGGTGTCCTGATATTCTCCAACCGCCTGATCAAGCTCATCAGCTTTTTCCCGAGCTGGCTTTTCAGGTTTGCGTTATGAGTCTTATAGCGCGCAGGGCCGCCGACTTCGTCAGAATCCGCTGGAAGACGCTGGCGGGCTTGGCCGTCGTGCTGGCAGGAGGCACCATGATCGGCGTCCTTCGAGGGCCTCATACCGAGGACTTTTCGGAGAAACCGCGGCCGGCTGCGGATTTCGCTTTGCCGGACCTCACGGGCAAAACCGTGCGATTGTCCGACTTCAAGGGCCAAGTCGTGCTGGTGGATTTCTGGGCCACGTGGTGCATACCCTGCATCGAGGAGCTTCCCGATCTCAAGGCCCTATACGACAAGCACAAAGACCGCGGCTTTACCATCGTTGGTATCTCCATAGACGACATGGGGAAAGAAGTGGTGGGGCCGTTCGTCAAAGAAAATCAGGTCCCCTATCCGATTCTGCTCGCCGGTCTGGACCCGGTGGAAGGCTTCCCGGTCCGCGGGCTGCCCACCGCCTATCTGATCGACCGCCGGGGATTCATCGTCAAGAAGTACTTCGGCTTCAAGTTCCCCGAGCAGCTCGACAAGGACGTGGCCGCCGCATTGAGCCAAGGAGAGCCGTAATGAGAAGGAACCTCATCATCGTGGCAGCCCTGACGGCTCTGTCCGTCCTGGCCTATTTCACTATCAGCCGGCTGGCCGCGGCCGAGGCGAAGGAGCCGGAAGCTCGTAATCGCCGGGGCCGGGGAAAACCGAACCATCTGATCGGGGAGAAGAGCCCCTATCTTCTCCAGCACGCCTACAATCCCGTGGCCTGGTATCCCTGGGGCGAGGCCGCCTTCGCCAAGGCCCGCAAGGAGAGCAAGCCCATCTTTCTCTCCATCGGCTATTCCACCTGCCATTGGTGCCACGTCATGGAGAAGGAATCCTTCTCCAATCCCGGGATCGCGGCAGTCATGAACAAATACCTCGTCTCGATCAAGGTCGACCGTGAGGAGCGCCCGGATGTGGACGGAATATATATGGCTGCGGCAACGGGGGCAGGCTGGGGCGGGGGCTGGCCGTTGTCCATGTGGCTGACTCCGGAGCTCAAGCCCTTCTTCGGCGGCACCTACTTTCCACCCGACGCCCGCTTCGGCCGCCCCGGCTTCAAGCAGATTCTCGAAAGGGTCGCGGAAGTCTGGAAGACGCGGCGCGAGGACGTCCGATCGGACGCAGAGCGGGTGGCCAAGGCTCTTGAGCAATACAGCCGGGTCGAGGGGCGAAGCGGCCCCTTAAATCCCGAAGCCCTGGACAAGGCATTCGCGGGCTACAAGGAGAGTTTTGTCTCGTCCAAAGGCGGCTTCGGTGGGGCTCCGAAGTTCCCCATGCCGGTCAACCAGAACTTCCTGCTGCGTTACTATGCGCGGTCCAAGGACAAGAAAGCCCTCGACATGGTCGCTCATGCCCTCAAAGAGATGGCCAAGGGCGGCATCTACGATCAGGTCGGCGGAGGGTTTCATCGCTATTCCACCGATGACAAGTGGCACATCCCCCATTTCGAGAAGATGCTCTACGATAACGCGCAGCTTGCGGCGAACTATCTCGACGCCTATCAGGCGACCAAGGACCCCGAGTTCGCCCGGGTGGCGCGCGAAACTCTCGACTACGTGCTGCGCGACATGACCCATCCCGAAGGCGGCTTCTACTCGGCCGAGGATGCCGATAGCCTCCCGCCGGAGTTGGCGGGCAAGGTGGAGGACGTGGGCCACGAGCATCGCTCCGAGGGCGCGTTCTACATCTGGCCTAAAGGCGAGCTGCTCCGGATTTTGGGCAAAGATGCCGGGGAAATTTTCAGCTATCGCTACGGCGTGGAGCCGGGCGGCAACGCCGAGTCGGACCCCCAGGGCGAGTTTAAGGGCAAGAATATTCTCTACCTTGCCCATACGATCCCTGAAACGGCGCGCAAGTTCGGCAAGTCCGAGGCCGATGTCGGGCGAATCCTGGAGGAGGCCAAACGCAAAGTTCTTGAAATCCGCGCCGCGCGGCCGCGCCCCCAGCGAGACGACAAGGTTCTCTCCGACTGGAACGGGCTAATGATCTCGGCCAACGCCCGCGCGGCGCAGATATTGGACGATGCCAGGTATCTTGATGCGGCCCAGAAATCGGCGGCCTTTATCCGAACCCGGCTATATGGCGAGAAGGCAAACCGCCTGCACCGCCGTTGGCGGGAGGGCGAGAGAAAAGTCTCGGGCCTAGCGGTCGACTACGCCCTCCTCACGCAGGGGCTCATCGATCTCTATGAAGCGACCTTCGACGTGGAATGGCTGAATTGGGCCGTCCAGCTCTCCGAGGCCCAGCTCAAGCTCTTCTACGATCCCGAGAAGGGCGGATTCTATCAGACCGCGCCCGGCCACGATAAGAACCTTCTGATCCGCTCCATGGACGACTCGGACAACGTCATCCCGGCGGCGAGCTCTGTGGCGGCGCTGAACTTTCTAAGGCTCGCCCAGTTCACGGATCGCAAGGATTTTAGGCAGGCCGCGGAAAAAACACTGACCCGCTTCGGCGCGCAGATGGCGCAGCAGCCGCGCTCCTTGCCGCAAATGCTCGTGGCGCTGGACTATGCCCTGTCCAAGACCAAGCAGATCATCATCGCCGGAAACCTCCAATCGCCTGACACGCGTGAAATGGTGCGCCAAGTGCAATCCCGCTTCATTCCGAACAAGATCCTGATGGTGGTCGACGAAGGCAAAAACAAGGAAGCCTTCCTGCGGTGGCTGCCGTTTCTCAAGGGTGTGGGCCGGATCAAGGGCAAGGCGACCGCCTACGTCTGCGTCGACTACGCCTGCGAGCTGCCGACCAACGACCCGCGGACCTTCGAGACTATCCTGGACGACAAACAGCCCAACGGCCGTTAGCCTTGAGCTCGCCCGCGCGCCCAGTTTATGGTTGGCCTATCCCCGCCGCCCTCAGAGCCCCGGCATCAACGGCCCCATCCTTGCAGCAATCCAACAGCTTCCCGTTGACCGCAACCGCGGGAACCCTCTCGATACCGTACTCCTTAGCCTTGAGACGGCATTCGTTGGTCTCGCAGCCCTTGTTGAGGTCGTAGACGACCACCTCGCAGCTTGGGCAGGCCGCCGCCTTGACCGTCTTGACCGCCTCGTCGCAGACCGGACAGCCTGCCGTGAAGACTTCCACCTTGCGTTCGACTGCCGCGATAATGACTCCCGTTTCCACATTAATGAGCCGAGCATTGACGACGGCCTTCTGTCCCAAATTTATAAAACTGCCTGTCACGACGCCATCCGCGGAGAAAACCTTGCCCAACTTTTTAAGCGTCGCCGAATCAATCATCCCTGTCTGAGCCAGATGATGCTCGCCCATCAGATTCCGGAGCATGGAGCGTTCTACGGCCTGAACCTTCCCAATCCTGACCATCTGCGTAATAAGCTTTTCTGAGATATTCCAGCCGCCCTTGGAGGCGACGCTCCCACAATAGCTCCAAATGACGATCCAACGAGATAGATGGGCCGGTTGACATTAATCTTGGACAAGAGCGAGTCTAGTTGTTCGAGATAGACTGATAACCCGTAGTTGGTCTTTATAAGCCTTTCGGAAAGCCCACGACCCAAAAGATCATAGCGAATGACCCGATAACCCGCAGCCGCAAGCACATTGACATTATGATCCCAGACCGAGAGAGGTCCAGAAACGCCGTGAACCAGTACGACTGTCGGCCGGTCCGGCAATCCGAGGTCCTGGTAATGAGTGAAACCGGGAGTCGTGTCGGCGAAGTTATAGGCCTGATGTGGGAATCGACTCTTAAGGACCGTAAGCTCGCTCTCCTCTTGTTTAGAGGCAAGATTAATCGGAGATTTATCGATGCTTGCTATGAGCTGCTCGGAGAGAAGTGGAACGGTTTGGTCCCACGACTCCTGGATATGGGGTTCTTGAGCGGATACGGCTGCAACCAAAAGATTAACCGCAAGAATCATAAAGAACATTACCAATCCAGCAGGATTTTAAAGGGTCCAGGCTAATTTGAAATCACGGGCCGAAAGCCAACACCACCCTTGAAACGATTATTGGGTAGATCGTGCGCCCGATTAGCAACCCGCAAACTAATTCCTGGAGAACTCCAGGAGCCTCCACGCATAACTCGGTAAGGAGCCCATGGGGGTAGAAGCCGAGGGCGACCGTTTTTCGGCGCTCCTTCGTAGTCAGCACGATAAGCGTCCTCCACCCATTCCCAAACGTTTCCCGCAATATCACACAGTTTTTGATCCGTATCACCCTGTGGCCTGGAACAGACGGGTCGAGTCACTTGAGCGTTAAATGTCGCCTTGTTAGAGATTGGTTCTTCCGATCCCCATGGATATGCCACATTCTTTCCACCACTGCGGGCCGCGTATTCCCATTCTGCCTCGGTGGGTAGCCTTCCTCCCACCCATTTTGAGAATGCCCTGGCCTGATGCCAAGTTACACAAACGGCCGGCTGATTCCCATCGGCAAAAAATGCACCGGAGAGGCAGTCTACAGTATCGATGGCGGTACATGCTTGTGCTTTAACGCAGGCATTGTACTGCCTTAGAGTCACTTCTGTCTTGGCCATCTTAAAAGACGAAATCTTCACACGATGAGCGGGCATTTCATCTCTGTCAGCGGCGGTCGTCCCAGGCTGGGAGCCCATGATGAAAGCTCCGCCGCGTATTTGTATCCAGTCGATCGCCGTTTGGGACCCTATCCCATGTTGTTCTCCGGGTATTGTATTAGGCACGTCATGAAGAAACCTATGTAAATCGATGTCCAGGTAGTTGACCTGGTTTTTGCCTTGTAGTGATTCGATGGAAACGGCGACGCCCTTGTCCCCACAAGAAGCTCTTTCCGCGTTGGGTGGAGCTACGAATTTCTTGCCAGGGACGCTGACATTATCACCGTTGCCCAAACCCTTCAAGCTTTCCACCTCAACAGCCACGCCCTTGTCTCCGTAAGGGGCATTACCGTCAAAACTGGTGTTCGGACCAAGCAGCTTCGCTGGATCCGACGTTCCCCCAATCTTAGTGCGAGAATAACTTTTGGCATTCGCTCCAGCAGTAATCTCCTCAGAATGATTCAAGTCTGGATTGTTGCCAAGTGTTGGCAGACTCAACCCAGGATCGGGTTTGCCGTAACGCTGCACGTCCCGCGCTTTTGCATTGGCATGGCCACTACGCACGCCGCCTCATCACGCTGACCAAAATCCACAGTCTCCCGATCCATCGTCTTTTCTGTACCCTCTGCCGGCACACATTCGCGCTGATTCCTCCCTTCGTCGTCAAGTCCTATCACTACGCAAAGGAAATTATCTCCACCACGCTCGTCCGACTAAAATCCCACACCTATCATACCGTCTCAGAATTCATTGCCAA